>NZ_JBSXMU010000023.1:0-45770 GCF_054073225.1 Teichococcus aerofrigidensis | reverse complement strand
CCGCCGTCCAGCGGGCGCCACGCGCGCCGGTGGCCGAGGTGCCGGCCCGCGCCGCGCAGCCGGTCTGGGGCGGCCATGACGGCCCGCTGCCGGATCGTGGCTTCCTCGGCTTCGACGCCGGCCGCGGCGGCTAGCACCCGCCGGGCGGCGTCATCTCGCCGCGTCCGCGCAACCATCCCGCCCGGCGCCGACTTCTCCGTCCAGGCCCGCCCGGCGTCCTTGCCCGGCGGCGAGGGGAATGGCCATGCCGAGCCCGCGGACCCGCCGAATTCTGCTCTGGACCGGGCTGCCGGTGCTGGCCCTGCTTGTGCTCGTCGTGGTCTGGTCCTGGGCCTGGTTCATCCCCCTGGTCGAGCGCCAGGCCTCCGCCGCGCTCGGCCGGCCGGTGACGGTCGGCGGCCTCGCGGTGCATCCCGGCCGGCTGACCGACATCGTCCTCTCCGACCTCCGTATCGCCAATCCGGAAGGCTTCCCGGAGGACCCGCCGCTGGCCAGCATCCCCCGGCTCAGCCTGCGGATCGACGTGATGGCGTTCATCCGCGGCCGGCGCCTCGTCATTCCCGAGATCGCGCTCGACGAGCCGCGCGTGGCGCTGCGGCAGGATGCCGAGGGGCGCAACAACTACACCTTCACCAGCCCCTCCTCCGCCGGCGCGCCGGCGGAAGGCGAGGCCGCGGAGGAGGGGCCGGCGATCGGCGCGCTCACCATCCGGGGCGGGCAGGTGCATGCCCAGCTCGCGCGGCTCGGCGCCGACATGACGGTGCAGGTGGACAGCGGCGCCTCGGCCGGGCAGCAGGCCGCCGACCAGCTGCGCGCCCTGGCCGAGGGCACCTATGCCCGGCAGCCGATCAAGGGCGAGTTGCTGGGCGGCGCCGTGCTCTCCCTGCGCGACCCCGAGAACCCCTGGCCGATCCGCCTCAGCATCGAGAACGGGCCGACCCGCGTCTCGCTGCAGGGCACGGTGCGCGATCCGGTGCGGATGGCCGGCGCCAACCTGCGGCTGGAACTCTCCGGGCCCGACATGGCGCAGCTGACGCCGCTGACCGGCGTGCCGATCCCCGCCACGCCGCCCTACCGCGTCTCCGGCCAGCTCGACTATGCCGAGGGCAAGGTGCGTTTCACCGGCATGGAGGGCCGCGTCGGCGACAGCGACCTCTCGGGCGACATCGCGGTGGACCCGCATCCGGCCCGCCCGGTGGTCAACGCCACGCTGCGCTCGCGCCGGGTCGACCTCGATGACCTGGCGGGCTTTATCGGCGGCACGCCGGGCGACAGGCCAGCCCCCGCCGCGCGCGGGCGCCGTGGCAAGATGCTGCCCGACACGCCGGTCAACCTGCCCCGGCTGCAGGCGGCCGATATCCACCTGACCTATGACGGCGCGCAGATCCGGGGCCGCAACATGCCGCTCGACGACCTGCACGCCAAGCTCGACATCGTCGACGGCGCCATCGCCCTGCATCCGCTGCGCTTCGGGGTCGGCAGCGGCCGCATCGAGGGCGATTTCGACTTCGCCCCGTTGGACAATGGTGGGCTGCACGCCAAGGGGGAGGTGAAGTTCCAGCGCGTCGATCTGTCGCGGCTGATGGGCGTGACGCCGCTGGGCGAGGGCCAGGGGCGGATCGGCGGCAGCGCCTCGATCGATGCCCGGGGCCGCTCCCTGGCGGAGATGCTGGCGCAGGGCAACGGCGCGCTGACGCTCGGCATGGCGGGCGGCAACCTCTCGGCGCTGCTGGTGGACATCTCCGGCCTGCAACTGGCCGACGCCATCCTCTCGGCCCTCGGCCTTCCCAACCGCACGCCGGTGCAGTGCTTCATCGCCGACATGCGCCTGCAGCGTGGCATGCTGAACACCCGCACCGTGCTGCTGGACACGGAGTCCGCGCTGATCAGCGACTTCGGTGACATCAACCTGCGCGATGAGCGGCTGGACTACACGCTGCGCACCGAGCCCAAGCACTTCACCGTCGGCGCGCTGAGCACCGATATCCTGATCCGTGGCCCGTTCAGTGGCCCGAG
Source organism: Teichococcus aerofrigidensis (assembly GCF_054073225.1). NCBI lineage: Bacteria > Pseudomonadati > Pseudomonadota > Alphaproteobacteria > Acetobacterales > Roseomonadaceae > Roseomonas > Teichococcus aerofrigidensis. Next base: position 43,754 of record NZ_JBSXMU010000023.1, on the reverse strand, counting down.
CGTCCTGCCCGAGCCGGTGGAGCTCGGCGCGCGGGCCGGCGCGGCGGTCGGGCTCGGCCTGCTCTTTCCGCCGCTCGCCGTGCTGCCCACCATCCGCTTCGGCATCGGCGAGGACCAGCGCTGCGAGGGGCTGGTGCGGCGGGCGCGCTGAGGCAGGCAGGGCGGACTGTCCTCGCCCCGCCTGATGGGAAAGGCGGGCAGACTACCTCACGCCACCTCGGCGAGGCCGAAATCCGGGACGCCCAGCTCCTCCATGCGGTGGCAGGCGGCCAGATGGCCTTCCGCCGCCGGCCGGAGATGCGGCGCCTCCGCCCGGCATCGCTCCGTGACATGCGGGCACTGGACGCTGAAGCGGCAGCCTGGCGGCGGATCGATCGGGCTCGGCGGCTCGCCCGGTGTCAGATGGCGGCGGCGCATGGCCTGTCCCGCCGCGCCGTGGGAGGCGGCGGCGGCGATCAGCGACCAGGTGTAGGGATGGCGCGGGGCCGCGAACAGCCGGTGCGTCGGCGCCTGTTCCACCACCTGACCCAGATACATGACCGCCACCTCGTCGCAGAGATGCTGCACCACCGCGAGGTCATGCGAGATGAACACATAGGTCAGGCCCAGTTGCCGCTGCAGCCGGCGCATCAGGTTCAGGATCTGCGCCTGCACCGCCACATCCAGCGCCGACACCGGCTCGTCGCACACCACCAGGCGTGGTCGGCTGGCAAGGGCACGGGCAATGCACAGCCTCTGCCGCTGCCCACCGGAGAACTGGTGCGGGAACAGCCGCCCCGCCTCGGCCGGCAGGCCGACCTGGGACAGCAAGCGCAGCACCTCGGCCTCGCGCTCGGCCGGGCTGCCGATCTCAAGCAGGTCCAGCGGCTCACGGATCAGGGCGCCGGCGCGGCGGCGCGGGTCCAGCGAGGCATAGGGGTCCTGGAACACCATCTGGAAGTCGCGCCGGGCACGGCGCAGGGCATCACCACGCAACGCGCTCAGCGGCATGCCGTCCAGCGTCACGTCGCCGCCGCTGATACCCACCAGTCGCATCAGCGCCAGCGCCACGGTGGACTTGCCGGAACCGCTCTGGCCGACGATGCCGAAAGTGCTGGCGCGGCGCACCTGGAAGCTGACGCCATCCACCGCGTGCACATGGCGCCGTGGACCGAAGGGGCCCGCGCGCCCGGCGGGAAAGCGCACCGTGAGATTGGTGACATCCAGGAGCACATCGTTCATGCCACGGCCTCCAGCGTCGTATCGCCGACGCGCCAGCAGGCGGCGGCACGGCCAGCGCCGGCCGGGCGCAGTGGCGGGGGGTGGTTGCAGTCGGCGCCGGCCAACTCGCAGCGCGGCGCGAAGCGGCAGCCCGGGCCGCGCTGCCCGAGAGGCGGCACCATGCCCGGAACCTCCAGCAGATCGGGCGCCGGACCGGCCGCCGCCGCGCCCAGGCGCAGGCGCGGGCTGCAGGCCAGCAGGGCGCGGGTATAGGGATGCTCCGGCGCTGCCAGCACGCGCGAGGCCGGGCCGGTTTCCACGCAGGTGCCGGCATAGAGCACGGCGACCTCATCGGCGATGTCGGCCACGGCATGCAGGTCGTGGCTGATCAGCAGGATGGCGGTGCCGGTCTCACGTTGCAGTGTCTTCAGCAGATCGAAGATCTGCGCCTGGACGGTGACATCCAGCGCCGTCGTCGGCTCATCGGCGATCAGCAGGCGGGGGCGGCAGGCCAGCGCGATGGCGATCATCACCCGCTGCCGCATGCCGCCCGAAAGCTGGTGCGGATAGGCATCGAGCCGCTGCGCCGCGGCCGGGATCTCCACCTTGCGCAGCATCTCCAGCGCGCCGGCACGGGCGGCGGCGGCATCCAGCCCCTGATGCAGCCGCAGCGTCTCGGCGATCTGCTCGCCCACGGTGAAGACCGGGTTCAGTGCCGTCATCGGCTCCTGGAAGATCATGGACAGCGTGCTGCCGCGCAGCGCCCGCAGGCGGGCGGGAGGCGCAACGGCCAGATCCTCGCCCAGCAGGCGGATGGCGCCGGTGTCGCAGCGCAGGCCTTCTGGCAGCAGCCCCATCAAGGCCAGCGCCGCCATGCTCTTGCCGCAACCGGATTCGCCGATCAGCGCCAGGGTCCGTCCGGCGGGCACGCCGAAGGAGACATCCTCCAGCACCGGCAACGGCCCGTCGCGCCCGGCGAGAGTGACGCCCAGGTGCTCGACCGAGAGCGCCAGGGGCGGGATCGTGGTGCCGCTCATCCGCGTTTCCTCAGCCTGGGATTGATCGCGTCGTTCAGCCCCTCGCCCAGCAGGCTGACGGCCAGCACGGTGAAGAAGATGGCGGCGCCGGGGAAGGTCACGGCCCACCACGCATCCAGCAGGTAGGTCCGGTTCTGCCCCAGCATCATGCCCCAGCTGATGACATTGGGATCGCCGAGGCCGAGGAAGCTCAACCCGCCCTCGAACAGGATGGCGACACCGATGGCTAGCGCCGCCGCGACGATGATCGGCGGCAGCGCATTGGGCAGCACGACGCGCAGAATCAGGTAATGCGGCCGCCCGCCGCCCGCGACGGCGGCACGGACATAGTCCAGCCCGCGCACGCGAAGATACTCGGCGCGAGTCAGCCGCGCGACGCCGGGCCAGGAGACGACGCCGATGGCGAAGGTGATGATGCCGAGGCTGGCGCCGAACAGCGTGACCAACACCATCGCGAACAGCAGCGAGGGCAGCACCTGGAAGAACTCCGTCACCTTCATCAGCACGCGGTCCACCCAGCCGCCGAACCAGCCGGCCAGCGCGCCGACGGCAACGCCGATGAGGACGGAGATCAGCGCGGCCGCCAGCCCGACCGAGAGGCTCGCGCGGCCGCCGATGAGCAGCCCGGCCAGCACGTCGCGGCCCAGGTAATCGGCGCCGAGAGGCACCTCGGGGCCGGGCGGCTCGAAGGGGGCCGCGGCCATGTCGGCCGGATCGACGCCGTAGAGGCCGGGGCCGGCCAGGCTGGCCAGCGCGACCACCAGCAGGATCAGGAAGCCCGCCATGCCGGCCGGGTGGCGCAGGAAGTGCCGCAGCATTTCCCGCGCCGGAGAGGCCGGCTTCGCGGGCGCCGCCGGCAGGGTCGATCTATTGCCCCCCATTGGGTCAATGTCCCCGGATGCGCGGATCGACCAGGCGATAGGCCAGGTCGGTCAGCAGGTTGGCGACCATCACCAGCAGCGCCGAGACCACCAGCACGCCGAGCAGCGTCGGGTGGTCGCGGCGCAGGATGCTCTCCAGCACCAGCCGGCCCATGCCGGGCCAGCCGAATACCGTCTCCACCAGCACGGCGCCGGCGAGAAGCTGCGCGAACTGCAAACCGATCAGCGTGACCACGGGGATCAGCGCGTTGCGCAGCGCGTGCTTCAGCACCACCCGCCGCTCCGGCAGGCCCTTGGCGCGCGCGGTGCGGATGTAGTCGGCGCCCAGCACGTCGATCATGCTGGTGCGGCTCTGCCGGCTGTATTGCGCCAGATACACCAGGCCGAGCGTGAAGGCCGGCAGCACCAGATGATGCGCGACATCCAGCACGTAGTCGATGCCGCTGAGCGGTCGCGTCACATCCGTCATGCCAGCGATCGGGAAGAGCGGCAGCACGGAGGCGAAGAGCAGCAGCAACAGCAGCCCGCTCCAGAAGACCGGCGCCGCATGCCCGGCAAGCGAGACGATGGTGACGAGGAGGCTGCCGAGGCCACGCGGCCTGTAGGCGGCCAGAACGCCGAGCAGCGTGCCGACGATGGCGGCAAAGGTCAGCGCCGCCGCCATTAGCAGCACCGTCGCCGGCAGCCGCTCCAGGATCAGGCTGGAGACGGGCTGGTTGAAGTAGAAGGAGTAACCCAGATCCCCCCTCGCGGCGCGCGAGACATAGTGGGCGAGTTGAGTGCCGAATGGCTGGTCCAGCCCGTACTGCGCGCGGATGGTGGCCAGCACCTCGGGCGAGGCGCCGCCCATCTCCCCGGCGATGACCTGCGCCGGGTCGCCCGGCGCCAGGTGGATCAGGCAGAAATTCATGATCACGACGGCCAGCAGCAGCAGTACGGCATTCACCACCCTGCCGCCCATGCCGAGGAGGGCGCCACTCATGCCGGCGGGTTCTCCCAGTAAAGCGTGTCGAGCGGCGACATCGGCCCCCAGATGGTCTCCGGCACATTGCCGAGGCCCTTGTGGTAGGCGGTGTGATACGGCACCTCGTCGATGAAGAAGATCGGCGCATCGGCGACCACCTGCCGCTGGAACTGCTGGTACAGATCCTTGCGCTTCGCCGCGTCGCGCTCCACTCCCGCCTCGGCCAGGAGCCTGTCCACCTCGGGATTCCTGTAGCCCTGGGTGTTCGACCAGATCACGCCCTTGCGGATATTGCTCGACAGGTAGGTGCGGTGCACGCCGATGACCGGGTCGCCCCAGTTGAAGACGGTGTCGATGGTCAGGTCATAATCGAAGTTGCTGACGCGCTGCGCCCAGGTCGGGAAGTCCGGCGCCAGCCGCACCTCGGCGGCGACGCCGACCTTGCGCAGCTGCACGCGCAGGAACTCCGCCAGATTGCGGCCCAGTTCCGGCTGCCCGGCGGGGCTGTCGATGGTGAGGGCGAAGCGCGTGCCATCGGCGCCGCGCCTGTGCCCGGCGGCGTCCAGCAGTGCATTCGCCTTGTCGAGGTCCAGGGCGTACTTCTCCACATCAGGCGCCGAGAAGGGGGAGGTGGAGACAAGCGGCCCGAAGGAGGGCTTTGCCTTGCCGCCCAGGATGCGCCTGACGATGGCGTCGCGATCGGCGGCATAGGCGACGGCCTGGCGCACGCGCGGATCGTCGAAGGGCGGGCGCTGCGTGTTGAAGGCGAGCCAGGTGAGCGCGCCGATGCCGTCATAGCCCTTGGGCGTCACGGTCAGGTTCGGCGCGCGCTCGGCGCGGGCGATGTCACGCACGCCGGCCAGGAAGGGCGTCATGTGCAACTCGCCCCGCTCCAGCCCCAGCGTCACCACGCTATAGTCGCTGATGATGCGGCAGACGATGCGGTCGAGCGCCGGCCGGCCGGGGATGAAGAAGCGATCGAAGCGTTCGAGCGCCCAAAAGTCGCCGGGCTTGTACTCCGCGAACCTGTAGGGGCCGGAGCCGATGGGCCGAAGATTGGCCGGATGGGTCTGGATGTCCTGCCCGTCGCCATAGACATGCTTCGGCAGGATCGGCATCAGCGCCGGCGACATCGCCAGGATCAGCGCCGGGTGGGGGTGCTTCAGCCGGAGGATGGCGGTGTGCGGGTCCGGCGTGTCGACGCGCTCCACCGGCTCCAGCATCGTCTTGAAGGGGTGGTTCTTCTGGATGATGTCGACGGAGAAGGCGACATCCGCCGAGGTGACGGGCTGGCCGTCGTGGAAGACCGCATCCGTCACCAGGTTGAGCGTGACGGCGAGCCCATCCTCCGAGACGCTCCAGGACTTCGCCAGGTAGGGCTCCGGATTCCAGTTGCTGTCGAAACGCAGCGGGCTCGCGAAGATCTGCGAGGAGGGCAGCGCCGTCGCCGAGCCCGACTGGATGGCGCCGTTGAAATGGCGCAGGCTCAGCGCGCCGCCGATCACCAGCGTGCCGCCCCGCTTCGGCGCCGCGGCGCGGGCGGGCAGGTCCGCGCCTCCGGCAGCCACCAGCGCCGCGCCGAGGGCGAGTGTCGCGCGGCGGCTCATGGGCGTCATGGGCTTCGTCATGTCGGGCCTCCTCGGGGGTGGGATTCGGGGTGGGCATGAAGCGCGGCGCGGAGGGTGCCGAGCACCGCATCCGGCATCTCGGGCGTGCCGATCAACACCAGGGCATCGGCGCCGGCGGGCAGGGGTTCCGGCCAGGGCCGCAGCTCCACCCGGCGGCCGGCGCGCTGCACCAGATGCGGCGTCGCCTTCGGCCCCAACCGGCAGAAGCCCTTCAGCCGCAGCACGCTTTCGGGCAGGGCCTCCAGCGCCCGCATCAGCCTGTCGTGGTCCAGCGGCCCGGGCGCCGTCCAGAGCAGATGGCGGAAGCCATGCGCCGTCGGCGCGTCGGCGTGGAAGCGGCCGGCGCGTTCCCTCCCTGGCTGGACGCGCGCGGCGCCGAGCAGCGGCGGCAGCCCCTCCGGTGGCAGCAAGGCCACCGGCAGGCCCGGGCGAAGCCCGGCCAGCGCGGCGCGGGTGGCGCGGATCTCGGCCTCCGTCGCCAGGTCGGCATGGCTCAGCAGCACCAGATCCGCCCGCGCCACCTGGCGTTCCAGCGTGTCGGACAGCCAGCGATCGGCCAGGAGCGCCGGGAAGCGCTGCGCGTCGGCCAGCGTCAGCACGGCGTCGAGATGCACGCCCACCTCCAGCCGCGCCAGCTGGGCGATGCGCCAGGGGTCCCCGACGCCGCTGGCCTCGACGAGAATCTGCTGCGGCGGCGGGTCCAGCGCCACCAGCCGCGCGATGCCCTCACCGAGATCGGGGCCAAGCGCGCAGCACACGCATCCATTGCTGAGCGAGACCATGCCGCCCTGCCGCGCCGCGATCAGCGCGGCGTCGATGTTGACGGCGCCGAAGTCGTTCACCAGCACGGCGATACGGGTTTCCGCCTGCCGCAGCAGGGCATTGAGCGCCGTGGTCTTGCCCGCGCCCAGGAAGCCGCCGAGGATGGTGACGGGAATGCTCATGCCGTGGGCGGCACTGGGAAGACGCGGCCGCCCAGCACCGTGGCGCTGATCGTGACATCCTTCAGCCGCATGGGCTCGATGGCCAGCGGGTCCTCGTCCAGCACGGCGAAATCGGCGAGCTTGCCGGCCTCGATGCTGCCCACCAAATGGTCGAGCTTCAGCGTGTAGGCCGCGCCCAGCGTGATGGCGCGCAGCGCCTCCGCTACCTCGATGCGCTCGCCCTCGCCCAGGACGCGACCCTTGGCGGTCAGGCGCATCACCGCGCACCAGGCCGTGAACAGTGGCGCCAGCGGCGTCACCGGCGCGTCGGAATGGATGCCGAAAGGAATGCCGAGGCGCAGCGCCGTGCCGCAAGCATCCATCCGCTGCGCGCGCGCCAGCCCCATGGTCTGCGCGACATGCTCCTCGCCCCAGTAGAAGATGTGGTTGGCGAAGAGATTGACGCAGAGGCCCAGCGCCTTGATGCGGCGGAACAGCGCCGGGTCGGGCATCTGGCAATGCTGCAGCGTGTGCCGATGGTCGGGGCGCGGATGCGCGGTCAGCGCGCGCTCCAGCATCTCCACCGCCACCTCGCTGGCCTCGTCGCCATTGGTGTGGATGTGCAGCAGCGCGCCCGCCCGGTGCCAGGCCTCGATGATGGCGCCGAGTTCGGAGGGCGCCACATACCACAGCCCGTTGGGCGCGCCGTTGTGGTAGCCAGGCCAGCGCAGCCGCGCGGTGAAGCCCTGGATGGAGCCGTCCACCACCAGCTTCACGAGCTTGAAGTGCAGCTTGTCGGTGCTGGTGGGTCGCAGCGCCTCCAGCCGGGCGATGCCTTCATCCTGGCCGAACATCCGCGCCGCCAGAGCGGGCACCAGGCGCAGCGGGAAATCCGCATCCTCCGTCGCGGCGTGGTAGCTGGCGACGGTCGCCTCGCTCATGTCGCTGACCAGATCGGTCGCGGTGGTGACACCGGCCTGCCGCGCCAGCTTGGCGAAGCGGTCCAGCGCGCCGGCATCCAGCGTGCGGGAGAACATGTCGGGCACCACCACGCGGCGCACGCGGCCCATCAGCTCCGGCCCCAGGATCTCGCCCGTGGGCGCGCCCGCCTCGTCGCGCACCAGCCCGTCCAGGTCGTTGGCGCGGTCGAACCCGGCCAGGGCCATCGCGACGCTGTTCAGGTTCATGATGTGGCCGGAGGCGTGGGTGACCACCACCGGGCGGGTCTGCGAAACCTCGTCGAGATCGGCGCGCTTCATGCGGCGGCCGCCGAAATAGATCGGGTCGAAGCCCCAGGCGGTGATGGAGCCCTCTGGCTTCTCCGCCGCCACCTCACGCAGGCGCGCGACGACGGCGGCGATGTCCTTCAGCCCCGGCCAGACCTTGCCCTCCGGGTCGCGGCGCTCGAAGAAGCCGAGATAGGGATCGCGCCAGGCAGCCCCTTCATGCAGATGGCTGTGGCCCTCGACGAAGCCGGGCAGGATGACCTTGTCCGCGAAGCACCTGTCCAGTGTGGCGGGACCCAGATCGGCCATCTCCGCCTCGCCGCCCACCGCCAGGATGCGGCTTTCGCGCACCGCCACATGGGTGGCCTCGGGGCGGGCGGGGTCCATGGTCAGGATGCGGCGGGCGGTGAAGATGGTGACGGGGGCGGGCATCAGGACTTCGTCTCCGGGAGGGTCAGGTCAGGCTGTCGAAGGCGACGCGCGCCACGGCTAGCAGGGCGGTGCCGCCCAGGATCGCCAGGGCGACGCGGCGGTAGCGGGCATCGGGGCTGCGCAGGAACATGCGGGTGCCGAGCCAGGAGCCGGCCCAGACGGCGGGCAAGCCGAGCAGCGCGGAGAGCAGACTGGCCTGCCCCACCATGCCCATGGCGGCCAGCGGCAGCAGCGCGCCCAGAGAGGTCAGCAGGAACAGCACGATCATGGAGGCGCGGGCGGCGGCGGTGGCCAGCGGCGAGGCCAGGTAGTAGGCGATGACCGGCGGCCCGGGGATGCCGGCCAGCCCGTTGAACAGTCCCGATACCAGCCCGAAGGCCAGTGTCGCCCCGCCGGAGGGCGGCCGCGTCATCCGCCGCCCACCCGCCAGGATCACTACCGCCAGCGCCACCACCCCGGCGATCACCAGCCGCACCGGCGCCGGCGGCAGCTGCGCGAGCCCCCAAAGGCCGAGCGGCGTCGCCAGCAGCGCGCCCAGCGACAGCAGGCCCAGCGAGGCGCGGTCGGCCAGCGCCCAGGCGCCGCGCAGCCCGTCCAGGCTGATGGCCAGTTGCAGCAGCATCACCACCGGCACCACCTCGGCCGGCGGGTAGAGCAGGCTGAGCAGCGGCACGGCGGCGATCGAGAAGCCGAAGCCGGTGAAGCCGCGGATCAGCCCCGCCAGGAACACCATCAGCAGGCCGAGCAGTGCCATGATCATGCATCGGGCGCTTCGTCACGGCGGTGGTACAGGCGGTACAGCGCGCGCTGGCCCAGCCGGCGGAACGGCGCGAAGGGGTGGCGTGGCAACTCGCCCTGAAAGATGGGCAGGCGCTGGGGAAGGGGCCTGCCGGCCGCCAGCGCGGCCAGCCGCCGCCCGGCCTGGGCCGAGTAGCTGACGCCATTGCCGCCATAGCCCATGGCGTAGAACAGGTTGCGCCCGGCCTCGGGCTGGACGATGCGCGGCATCATGTCGTGGCTGACATCCACCCAGCCCCACCAGGAATGATCCGCCGCGATGCCCGCCAGGGCAGGAAACTTCCGCGCCAGCCCGTCATCCAGCACGGCGCGATGCGCGGGGTTGGCGGCGTCGGCGCCGGTGATGGCGGCGCGGCTGCCGATCTGAAGGCGGTTGTCCGGCAGCAGGCGGTAGTAGTAGCGCAGCGTGCGCGTGTCGGTGATGACCTGGCGCGTGCGAAAGCCGGTCGCGGCGATCTCGCTGTCGGTCAGCGGGCGGGTCACCATGTTGTTCGACAGGATCGGCATGATGCGGCTGCGCAGGCGCGGATGCAGCTTCTGGCCGGTGTATCCGCCGGTGGCGATGGCGACGGCCCGGGCCCGCAGCAATCCGCCCGGTGTGCGCAGCAGGAAGCACTCCGCCTCTTCGCGGATCTCCAGCACCGGGCTGCCGGGATGGATGCGGGCGCCCGCCCCGCGGGCGGCGCGCAGATAGCCGAAGGCCAGCTTCGCCGGCTGCACACCCATGCCCAGCGGCTCGTGCAGCGCGCCCACCGCCTCGGCGTCGTGCACGAAGTCGCGCCACACCTCCTCGCGCGGCAGGATGCGGGTGCCGTAGCCGAAGATGCGGTTGGCGAGGTCGGAATCCGCCCGCAGCTTCTCCAGGTTGCGCCGCCGGTGCGCGATGTAGAGATGCCCGCCGGGCTGCGGCTCGCAGTCCAGTTCCCGCGTCAGGTCCGTGAACAGCTCGAAGCCTTCCAGGATCTCGGCATGCAGGGCCAGCGCCGTCTCCTGGCCCCAGCGGGCGATCCACTGTGCCCGGCTCAGCCGGCCGGAGGCGTTCTGGCCCTGGCCGCCATTGCGCGTGCTGCACCCCCAGGCGACTGTGTTCGCTTCCAGCACCGTGGCCGTGATGCCGTGATCGCGCGCCAGGAACAGGGCGCAGGCGAGGCCGGTGAAGCCCGACCCGATCACCGCCACATCCGTGTCCGTCTCGCCGGCCAGCGGCCCGTCATCGGCCGGCGGTGGCCCGGCTGTGGCCACCCAGTAGCTTGGTGCATAGGCGCGGCCCTGGCCCGGATGCAGGTCGCGCAGCGGGTCATGATGCGGGTCATAGGGCGCGGTGGGCAGGAAGGCGGCGGGAGGTGGCAGCGAATCCATGGCGCGGGTCTCAGGCGGCGCGGAGCAGCGGCGGACGGTCCTTGCGGAAGGCGCTCTTGGCCGCGATGGCCTCGCCGGCGAAGGTGAACAGGTCGAGGCCCTCGGCCTCCACCCGGGCGCCTTCGGCACTGGTACCGGTGAAGAGCCATTCGCTGACGGCGCGATCGCCAAAGACCGCGTGGCGACGGACGGTCCATTGGACATCGGGCATGGCGGTCCAGACACCCTCGAAGGCGGCGCGGACGGCGGCCTGGCCCTCGATCCGTCGGCCCTGCGCCTCGGGGCCAGCTGCGGCGTGGAAGATCACATCCGGCGTGAAGCAGGCCATCACGGCCTCGGCGTCGTGGCGGTTGAAGGCGGCGAACAGCCGTTCCAGCAGGGCGTGGCGCGCGTCGGTGAGGTCGGTCATGGGGCAGCAGGTCCGGTCAGCCTGAGGGGCCGACGCAGATTACGGATGGCGCACGACCCGGTGGAAGAACCAAATGCCTATAAAATAGCCTACCAGATTCGCACGCTAGAGAATCGGCTAGAATTTCACCATCATGATGAATTTGAATGCAGCGTGATGGCATCCGCCAGAATGGCCAGTCCGCCATGAATCTTGTCGGTGCGGATGGCGGTCCAGCCCAGGCGGAAGCAGGAACGGCCCATGGCTGGATCGTCGAAGAAGACGTCGCCTGGTTCGATCAGCACGCCCCGCGCCGCCAGCGCGCCGGCCAGGGCGCGGCTGTCCAGCCCGGGTGGCCCTTCCACCCAGGCGCTGCTGGCCCCGGCGCCGCACCGCCACCGGCAGCCGGGCAGGTGTCGCGGCAGCAAGCTGTCCATCAGCGCGGCACGCTCGGCCAGCGCCTCTCCCAGGCGGCCCAGATGCCCACGGTAATGGCCGAGCGCGATGAAGCCCGCCATGGCGCGCTGGTTGTTGCTGGGCGGATGACGGTGGATCAGGCGGCGCAGCGCCCGCAACTGCGCGATGACCGGCGGTGGCGCCACGACGAAACCGAGGCGCAGCCCCGGCGCCAGCACCTTCGACAGGCTGCCGACATAGATCACCCGCCCCTCGGTATCGAGGCTCTTGAGGGGTGGCACCGCCTCGCCCTCGGCGAAGAGATCGGCGTCGTAGTCATCCTCCACCAGCAGCATGTCGCGCTGCCGGGCCAGGTGCAGGATATCCCGCCGCCGTGTCGAGGGCATGACAGTGGAGGTCGGGCATTGGTGTCCAGGCGTCAGCAAGGCCACCTGGCAGGCGGCCATGGCGGCGTCCGGCACGGCGCCCTCGGCATCGACGCTGAGCAGCCGCAGCGCGCCGGCCTGCATCCGCGCCATGTGCCGCAGGTCCGGATAGCCCGGATCCTCCACTCCCGCGACGATGCCCGGCCCCAGCAGCAGGCGCGTCACGAGGTACAACGCCTGCTGCGCCCCCAGCGTGATCATGACCTCCGCCGGCCGCGCCCAGACCGCGCGGCGCGGCAACACCTGGCGACAGAGCTGCTCGACCAGGGCCGGATCGTCCTCGTCGATCATGTCGGCGCTCCAGGACTGGATGGCGGCGACGCTGGAGGTGGCCTTCACGGCTTCACGCCAGGGTCCGGTCGGGAACAGCGCGGGGTCGAGCTGGCCGAATAGGAAGGGATAGGGGTAGCGCTGCCAGTCGCGCGGCTTGGCGATATTCAGGAATTCCGCCGGCCGGACCGCGAAGCGGCCGGACCAGAACGGCCTTGCGGGATCGGCCGCCGCCGCGAGGCCCTCCGGCCCGGCCTCCGGCCGGTTCAGCGGCGCGACGAACACGCCGCTGCGTTCCCGCGCCGTCAGATAGCCCTCCTCCACCAGCCGCTGGTAAACCTCCAGAACCGTCACGCGAGCGACACCCAGCAGCGCCGCCAGCCGGCGGCTGGAGGGCAGGCGGGAATGCGGCTGCAGCCGCCCATCCTCGATGGCATGAACGAGCTGGCGGCGGATTTCCGCCCCGGCCGGCAGGCCGCGGCGCTCCGGCGCCGCGAGCAACTCCCTCCATGCCAGTTCCGTGGGCTTCAAACCGGCGATCCCGTCCCCTTGAGTGGCTCCGCCCCGCGCGGCAGGTGCGCCTCCGGTTTAGGCGGTCGTCCTCCTGAACTGAAGGGGAGCAGGAAGCCATCGCGCGGTGGAGCCGCCGGTCGGCCCGTCGTCGAGGGGCGGCGACCCGCGGTGATGGGCCGGGGCCCGGCGCGGCGCCATCAGCCGGGCGTCGCCGCCAGCCTCGCGGCATAGGCATCCAGCACGGCATCGGCATCATAGCCGGGCCGGGCGAGGAATGCCGCCCGCAGGTCCAGCGCGGCGGAGGCGCGCAGGCGGGCGGCGGTCGCCTCGGTCATCAAGGGCTCGAGGCCGAGCTCGCGCAGGCAGTCGGCGACACCGTCCATCTCCACCGCGCGGCGGCCGGCATGCAGCACATCGGTGCGCAGGCACATTTCCACAAAGTCCGAGAAGCGCGTGGCATCCATGGGGCCGCAGATGCCAGCCAGTGCCTCCTGCCGTACACCGGCCAGGCTGGCCGCGGTCATGGCCTCGACCACCAAGGCCTCGATACCCTTGGTCACCACGCTGCGCAGCATCTTCACGGCGGCGGCCGTGCCCGGACTGTCGCCGGCGACCTCGATGGTCAGCCCCAGCGGCGAGAAGAGCGCGGCGAACCGCGCCGCCCCGTCGCCCGAGCAGTAGAGCGGCACGCCGGCACCATAGAGCCCGACGGCCCCCATGAGATTGGCATCGACATAGGCGCCGCCGCGGAGGTTGACGGTGACGGCGACGTCCTGCTTGGCGCGTGGCGTGGCGGCGTTGATATCGACCACCAGCATGCCGGGCCGCAGCGCCGTGGCGATGGCCTGGCCAACCGCCGGCGCCGCGGCCACCACCACGGCGGAGATGACGACATCGACCGCCGCCAGCAGCTCTTCCAGACTGTCCCGCAGCGTGACGCCGAGGGCGGCGGCCTCGTTGCGGAAATCATCGGGGTAGGGCGGACGATTGGTGCTGCCCGCGCAGAAGGCCTGGACCCGCAGGCCCTGCGCGCCGAGATGGCGGGCGAAGCAGCGGGCGGCCTCGCCGAAGCCGACGAAGCCGATCACGGGCGCGCTCATGCCGCCTCGCGCAGATGGCCGCGCAGGGTCGTGGCGGCGTAGTGGCGGCGCAGCAGGCCACGGCGCTGCAGGATCGGCACGACCGCGCGGGTGAACTGCTCCCAGGTGCCGGGCGAAACGGTGGGGGTCAGGACGAAGCCATCGCAGGCGCCGCCGGTGAAGATCGCCTCCATCTGGTCGGCCACGCTCTCCGGCGTGCCGACCAGCTGCGGCGCCAGCTCGCTGGTGGCGTAGCGGCGCGCCGCCTCGCCCAGGCTCAGCCCTTCGGCGCGGGTGCCCTGGAGGATCACGTCGAAGGACCCGCGCGAGCCTTCCGGCAGGTCCAGATCCTCCACCGGCCGGTCGGGCGGGAAGCGCGAGAGATCGGTACCGATATGCGAGGAGGTCAGCGCCATGCCCAGCTCCGCATCGACCAGGCTGTTGACATAGTCGGCCTTCTCGCGGGCGATGGATTCCGTCTCGCCGATGATCGGATCGACCGAGGGCAGCACGGCGCAATTGTCCGGGTCGCGGCCGTGCCGGGCCACGCGTTCGCGCGTGGCGGCGCGGAAGCGGCGCATGTCCTCCGCGCTGTGCTGCAGGGTGAAGACCAGCTCCGCCCAGCGCGCGGCGAAATCCAGGCCGGGTCCGGAGGAGCCGGCCTGCATCAGCACGGGATGGCCCTGCGGCGTGCGCGGCACGGTCAGCGGCCCGCGGCTGCGGATATGTTGGCCCTCGTAATGCGCGTAATGCACCCGGGCGGGATCGGCGAAGCGGCCGGATTCCCGGTCCAGGATCAGCGCGTCCGCCTCCCAGCTGCTCCACAGCTTGAGACAGGCTTCCACGGCCTCATGGGCGCGGGCATAGCGCTCCTCCCGGCCGGGGATGGCCTCCATGCCGAAATTCCTCGCCTCCAGATGGCTGGCCGAGGTGACGATGTTCCACGCCATGCGCCCACCGGAGAGAATGTCCAGCGTGCCCAGGGTGCGGGCGATCTGATAGGGGTGGTGGAAGGTGGTGGAGAGCGTGGCGCCCAGGCCGATATGCCGCGTGGCGCGCGCCATCATCGCCAGGATCGGCAGCGGGTCCAGCAGGCTCAGCGCGCCGCCTTTGCCGAGCTGCGTGGCGTAGCTGCCATTGTAGTAGTCGTAGAGCCCCAGCACATCGGCGAAGAACAGGGCGTCGAAGCAGCCCTGTTCCAGCGTGGCCGCGGTGCGCTCGTACCAGCCGGGGTCGAGGAAGCCTAGCTCGGCCTCCGGATGGCGCCAGCCGCCATGATGATGGCAGGTCGGCCCCGCCTTCAGGAAGGCAACGAGGCGCATGTGACGTTTCGGCATGACGCGATCCTTAGGCGAGGCGGGAGGCGGCGATGTGACGGGTCACCTCCTCCTCCACATGGTTCCACACCGCGCCCTTCAGCGCGGCGTATTCGGGCGAGGTCTGCACGGCGACGCCGCGTGGGCGCGGCAGCGGATTGTCCAGGATGGCTTTGATGCGACCCGGACGTGCCGACATCACCACGATGCGGCTGCCCAGGATCAGGGCCTCGTCGATATTGTGCGTGATGAAGACGATGGTCTTGCCGCTTTCCGCCTGGATCCGCAGCAGCTCTTCCTGCATCACCTGCCGCGTCATGGCATCCAGCGCGGCGAAGGGCTCGTCCATCAGCAGCACTTCCGGGTCGGCCGCCAGGCAGCGCGCGATGGTGACGCGCTGCTGCATGCCGCCGGAAAGTTCCGCCGGGTAGTGCTCGGCGAAGCCGGCCAGCTGCACCATGCCGATGAAGCGCTCGGCCAGCGCGCGGCGCTCGGCGCGCGGCACGCCGCGCATGCGCAGCGGGAATTCGACGTTCTGCCGCACCGTCTTCCAGGGGAACAGCGCATAGGACTGGAAGACCATGCCGCAGCGCGGCTCGATGCCGGTGATCGGCGCGCCGCGCAGCAGAACGCGGCCGCTGCTGGGCGGGGTGAAGCCGGCGAAGATGCCCAGCATGGTCGACTTGCCGCAGCCTGAGGCGCCGAGCAGGCAGAGCAGCTCGCCTTCCGCCACCTCCATCGAGAGGTTGCGCACCGCGACCAGCTCGTTGCCGCCGATGGCATAGGATTTGGAGACGTTCTCCGCGACGAGAATCGGTTGCATCCTGTCGTTCCTCAATGCCGCCGGTGGCGTTCCCAGGGCAGCAGCGCGCGTTCCAGCCGCGTCGCCACCAGATCGGCCAGCAGCACGGTCAGCGAGATCGCCACCATCCCCACGAGGACCTGGGTCATGTCGCCCCAGTCCTTGCCTTCCCAGATCATGGCGCCGAGCCCGTTATGGGCGGCGACCATCTCGGCCGAGAGCACGCAGGACCAGGCGATGGCCAGCGTCACCTTCAGCCCGGCCAGGATGCCGGGCAGGGCCGCCGGCAGGATCACCTCCCGCATCACCGTCAGGTCGCCGGCACCCAGGTTGCGCGCGGCGCGCACCAGCAGCGGATCGACGCGGCGCGTCGCCTCATGCGTCGCCAGCAGGATGTAGATCCAGCAGCCCAGGATGACGATGGCGACCTTCTGCGTCTCGCCGATGCCCAGCCAGAGGATGGTCAACGGGATCCAGGTGATCGAGGGCAGCGGCCGGAGCAGGGAGATGAAGGGCGTCAGAACCGCGCGCACCGGGCCGCAGACCGCCATGGCGATGCCCAGCGGCACCGCGATCAGGGCGGCGATGGCAAAGCCGGCGAAGACGCGGGCCGAGGAGGCCAGGATGGCCGCCACCAGCTGGCCGGAGCCCAGCAGCCGCCAGGTGGCCTGCGCCACCTCCACCGGCGAGGGCAGGAAGAGACGGGCGACCAGCCCGGAGGCGGTGGCGCCCCACCAGCTCAGCAGGAAGAGCGCGACGGCGACGGCACCCAGCAGCGGCTGGCGGATGGTGCCGGCCAGCCTGGGCAGGCGCGGCGTGGCAGCGGGAGCCCGCAGGCTCAGCGGCGCGGCCATCGGCTCACTGCCCCGCATCGATGAAGCTGTCATCGGCCCAGCGCGCGGTCTCGGGCCGCGTCGGCAGGCGCCCGGCCTCGTGCAGCAGATCGGCCAGATACTGCATCTGCTCGGTATGGAGTTGCATGTGGGCCTTGCGGCCCTCGCTGCCGTAGAAGCGGAAGTCGCGCAGCGCCGCGGTCAGCTGCTCCGGCGTCTGGCGGAAGTGGTGCGCGACGGCGGCGGCGGCCTCTTCCGGCTTCGCGATGGTGAAGTCCGCGCCTTTCAGGATGGCCAGCGCCAGTCCCCGCGCCTGGGCCGGCTGCGTCCGCACCAGTTCGCGCGAGATGATCAGCACATCGGGCGAGGCCATGGTGCCGAAGCGGCGGAAGATCGCCGTGTCACGGTCGGTGCCGAGCAGCTTTCCGTCCGGAGCCGCCTGCTTCAACCGGTCCAGCAGCGGCTGCCAGACACAGGCGGCCTGGATGTCGCCATGCGCCAGGGCCGGCGCCATCTCGGTGCCCTGCAGGCTGCGGTATTGCAGGTCCTTCAGCGCCATGCCGGATTCCGCCAGCAGACCCATCAGCGTCACCTCGGCCGAGGCATTGGCGGCGACGGGCTTGCCGCGCAGATCAGTAATGCTGGCGATGCCGGGCCGCGCCCAGCAGCCTTCCTGCCCGGGTGCGTCATCGACATTGCCGAAGAAGGAGAAGCTCTCGTTGCCGCGGGCCATCTCCGCCAGCACGGCGGTGCGGCCCAGATTGCTGAAGGCGGCGCTGCCGGCGGCGATGGCGCGGATGCGATCGGCGGAGTTGACGATCACCTGCAGCCGCACCTCCAGCCCCTGCTCGCGGAAGAAGCCCTTCTCGATGGCGACCAGGATAGGGACCTGGCCGGTCCAGGTGACGGAGCCGGCGAAGTCCAGTCGCGGCAGGGTCTGAGCCTGGGTGGGGGAAGCGTGCAGCAGGCCGAGCAGCAGAAGGAGGGTCGGGAGGCGGAACCGCATGGCTGGTCTCCTGGAGAGATGCGGCGAGCCTATCGAGCCGGGCGCGAGCTTTCAATGAACCGGTTCATGAAATGGCTAATTTTTTTGCAGCCGCGCGCCGCTGCCGGTCCAGCAGCAGCAGCAGGAGCGGCGCCGCCCAGGCCGCCAGCATGCTCAGCCCCGCCAGAAGCCCCATGCCGAGAAGCCGTCCCTGTGCATCCTCAACCAGGAGCAGGGCCGAGACCCCGGACCCGGCCGCCTGGGCCAGGCTGGTCACCGCCGCCGCCAGACACTGGTAGGTCAGCCGGTCCTCGGGCCGGCTGAGCTGGGCCGCGCTGGCCTGGGCCACGGTGCTGCGCGCCAGCTGCCCCGCCAGGACCAGCCCCAGCAGCGGAACCGCCAGCGCCGCCCCGGGCGACAGCAGGAAGGTCCAGCCCAGCAACAAGGTCAGTCCCCCTCCCACCGTCAGCGCCGCCGGGAGCGCCCCCAGCCGGTCCATGGCCCAGCCGGTGGCCTGGGTGGTGCCCAGCGCCAGCCCGCCGCCCAGCAGGTAGATCAGCCAGAGCCGCGTCTCCTCCACGCCCAGGTTGCGCAGCGCATAGGTGCCGAGGTGCGGCGAGATCAGCAGCGTGCCGAAGGAGGCACTGGCGATCAGGGCGAGGCCGGTCAGCCCGATGGGCTGCCGCAGCAGCACCATCATCCCGCCGGGCGAGGGGCGCGGCGCCGATGCCCCGGCCTTCGGCCCCGGCAGCGCCGCCATCCCCGCCAGCGACAGCAGGCAGAGCGCGGCCAGCGCCAGGAAGGAGGGGCGCCAGCCCCCGTCGGCGACCAGCGCCAGGACCATCGGCAGGCCGAGCACCAGCGCCAGCCCATAGGCGGACACCACCAGGCTGACCGCCTGATTGCGCCGTGCCGGAGCCACCATCTCCGGAATCAGGGCGAGGACCGCCGCCAGCAACGGCCCCGCGCAAAGCCCGGAAAACAGTCGCGCCGCCAGGAGGGCTGGGAAGCTGGGCACGAGCGCGGCCGCCGCCGAGCCCAGCCCCAGCCCGGCCAGCGCCCAGGCCGCCACCCGTCGCCGCTCGCAGCCACCCAGCAGCAGCGCCGCCAGCAGCCCGCCAAGGCCGGCCGCCAGCGCGAAGACCAGGCTCGCCAGCGCGGCCCGCGCCGCCGGGATTGCCAGATCCTCGGCCAGGAAAGGGGCCAGTGGAAAGGTGATGACCGAGGCCAGCGCATTGACGAAGGCCACGGCGCCCAGCAACACCAGGGGCACGAGGCCGCGAAGGCCGCTCGGGGGGCGCATGGCGGTGTTTCCGTCCGTGAGAGTGACATGATATGAACCGGTTCATTATAGGGCGGTCAAGCAGGGGGCGCCGGTGCCGACGCCACGGGTGAAGCTGAAGGATGTCGCCCGCATGGCCGGGGTGGCGGTCGGCACCGTCTCCCGCGTGCTGAACGACAACCCCACGGTCGCCGAGCCGATCCGCTGCAAGGTGCACGAGGCCGTCGCCCGCCTGGGCTACCAGCTGGATCCGGTGGCGCAGAGCATGCGTGGCAACCGCAGCCGGCTGGTGGCCTGCGCCATCCGTGACTTCGACATCCCCCGCTTCGGTACATTCATCCGCGAGGCGGAGCAGGTGCTGCGCGTCGCCGGCTACACGCTGCTGCTGTCCAGCACCACCAACAGCCCCGCCGTGGAGGTCGCCCTGCTGCGCGCCTTCGAGAGCCGCAAGGTGGAAGGCGTGATGATGACCGTCAGCGACGAGCGCAACGCCGAGGTGCTGGCGGCGCTGGCGCGGGCGCCCATGCCAGTGCTGGCGATCGATCGCGACCGGCTACCCGGCATCGACCGTGTGGCGGCGGACCATCGCAGCGGCGCCGTGGCGGCGATGGCGCATTTGCTGGAGCTGGGGCATCGGCGCATCGCCATGCTGGTGGGCGATACCCGGGCCTTCCCCTCGCGCAGCCGGGTGGAAGGCTTCCGCCAGGCCCTGGCCGCCGCCGGGGTCGCGCCGCAGCCGCGCCTGCTGCGCGACCGTGTCCTCACGGCCGAGGATGCCTTCCGCGAGACCATGGCGCTGATGAACCTGCCAGAGCCGCCGACCGCCATCTTCGTCGCGGCGATGGACATGCTGGGCGGATGCCTGCGCGCGCTGCGCCAGCTAGGCAGCCAGGTGGGGCGGGATATCTCGCTGGTGGCGGGGTCGGATTCGGAGCTGGCGGAATTGCACGAGCCGCCGGTTACCGCGATCTCGTGGGACCTGGCGGCCATGGGGCGGCATGCGGCCACCATGCTGCTGGAACGGATGGGCTCGGCCGAGGTGGAGGTCGGCCGGTCGCTACTGCTGCCGACGCAACTGGTGATCCGGCGCAGTTGCCGGGCGCCGTGACATCCGGGCCATGCCGAGAGGATGTCGCGCCGCTTGGCCGCCCGCGAGCGCGGAAGGCGGCAAAGATCTGCCATTGCAATCGGACGCCGCCGGATGTGAGCGCTGCGTGGTGGCACGACAAGCGTGTCGCCGGAGTGGCCAGGCGCCGGCCCCGGCTGAAGCGCCGCCATCGCCGATGGCGCCTTTGACCGCGACAGGGTTACGGGTGCCGCTGCCGGGTCAACAGGGCTTCGAGCTCCTGCCACCCTCCTTCCGGCTGGCTCCGCGGTGGGTGGTGAAGAAAACCTTCGGCCGGATGACCCGCGGACACCGCCCTGGTTCGCGATCAGGAACATTGCTGCGACATCTCCGAAGCGCCGTGATCCATATCGGCATGGGTGCCCCTGCTTCAGGCGAGGATGCCATCCATGGCCATTTCCGAATGGCCGGGCCGCAGAAGGTCGCGACGCGACGTCCGACCAACGTCGCCGGGAAGCTCTCCCGCTTGCTCCGCAGGCGCGGGACGTGGACGATCCCCATCCCAGAACAAGAACCGGGAAACAGGTCTCGCCAGGCGCAGCACGGCCTTTCCATGGGTGAGGATGCAAGCGATGAGACACGACACTTGGACGCGCCGGGCGATGCTGGCAACGGCCGTGACGACAGCGGGAAGCGGCATGGCGCGGGCACAGGCGGCGGAGCGGCCGCTGCGGCTGGTGGTGAATGCCGGGCTGCAGATTCTGGACCCCATCGCCGGCACCTCCTTCGTCACGCGCAACTTCGCCTACATGGTGTTCGACACGCTGGTGGCCATGGACAGCCAGGGCATCATGCGGCCGCAGATGCTGCAGGGCTGGAAGGCCAGCGATGACCGGCTGACCTACAACTTCACCCTGCGCCCGGGCCTGGAATGGCATGACGGCCAGCCGGTGACGGCGGAGGATTGCGTTGCCTCCCTCAAACGTTGGGGGGCGCGGGACTCTACCGGGCGCCGGCTGATGGGCGCGGCCCGATCCCTCCGCGCGATAGCCACGGACAGCTTCGTGCTGGAGCTGGCGCGACCTTTCGGCGGTGTCATCAGCGCCCTCGGCAAGCCCAGCGTGCACGTGCCCTTCATGATGCCCGCGCGTATTGCCGCCAACACTCTACCGACCGAGCCGGTGAAGGAGATCATGGGGTCCGGCCCCTTCGTCTTCCTCAGGAACGAATGGGTGCCGGGTGAGAAGGCCAGCTTCCGCCGCAACCCGCGCTACCGCCCGCGCGAGGAGCCGGCGGACGGTCTGGCGGGTGGCAAGCGCGTCTTCATCGAACGTGCCGAGCTGCTCAGCATGGACGACCCTTCCATGCGCGTGGCGGCACTGCAAGCGAACGAGGTGGACTACCTCGAATACGCTCCCTTCGACTATCTGCCCATCCTGCAACGCGACAGAGGCACGACGCTGGCAAAGCCGGGCGGCATCGCGCAGATCATGGGCGGGCTCGTGCTCAATCACGCGCAGCCGCCCTTCAACAACCTCAAGGTACGGCAGGCACTGCAACTGGCGCTGGACCAGGGCGGGATCGTCGCCGCGCACGGCCTGCCGGACGGGATGTTCCTGCCGCGCTGCCAGTCCATGACGCTCTGCGGCACGCCGCTCTCCTCCGAGGCGGGCGGCGAGGCGCTCCGGCCCGACATGGAGCGGGCCCGCGCCGTGTTGCGCGAGTCCGGCTACGACAACGAACGGGTGGTGCTCCTGGATGCTCAGACATCCTCGCTGATCCATCCCATGGCCATGGTGGTGTCGGACCAGATGCGCAGGCTCGGACTGAATGTCGATCACCAGGTGATGGACTGGGCGACCGCCGCGCAGCGCTGGCTGAGCAGCGAACCAGTGGGGCGTGGCGGCTGGAGCGCCGTGCCGGTGGTCTATACCGGCTTCGACATGGCGGACCCGCTGGTGAATGTGGGCATCAGCTACAATGGCACCCGCGCCGCGCCCTGGCTGTATGACGATGCGGCGCTGACACCGTTGCTGCGCGAGTTCGAGGCCGAGCCGGAGGACAACATGGAGCGGCGGCGCGCCCTGGCGGCCGAGATGAACCGCCGCGCGCTGATCAATGTCAACATGCCGCTGACCGGGCAGTTCTCCAGTCCCGCCGTCTGGCGCAGCGAGCTTCAGGGCGTCATCGACTTCGGCTTTCCCGTGCTGTGGAACATCCGCCGGGCCTGAGTGCCAGGCCATCCGGCAGACCAGAACAAGGACTTTCCTATGCCTCGTCATATCGCCTGCCTGTCCTATGATTTCGACACCTGGTCCGGCTTCGCCGCGCGCGGCATGACGACGCCGACGCCCATCTCGCGCGGCGAGTTCGGCGTCGTCGGTGCGCGCCGCATCCTCGACCTGCTCCGCAGCCGCGGCATCAAGGGAAGCTGGTACATCCCCGGCGTGGTGATCGAGACCTACCCCAAGGCCTGCGCGAGGGTGGTGCAGGAGGGGCACGAGATCGGCCACCATGGCTGGAGCCACGTGCCGCCCGCCGAGCTTCCCGCCGAGGTGGAAGCGGAGGAATTCGCCCGCGCCATCGAGTCCATCCGGCGCCTGACCGGCAGCAAGCCGGCCGGCTACCGCTCCCCCGCCTGGGACCTCAGCGAACGCACCATCGACCTGCTTCTTCGGCACGGCCTGCGCTACGACAGCAGCATGATGGGGCATGACTGCGAGCCCTACTTCGCCCGGCGCGGCGACCGGGTGGCCGTCGACGAGCCACTGATCTTCGGCGAGACGACGGACCTCGTGGAGGTGCCCATCAGCTGGTCGCTCGATGATCACCCGCATTTCGAGTTCTTCCGCACCAAGGCGGGCGTCATGCCCGGCCTCGCCAATGCGAGCGCGGTGCTGGAGAACTGGCTGGCTGATTTCGAGTACATGTGCCGCACCAGCGAGTGGGGCGTCATGGTCTATACCTTCCACCCGTATGTCAGCGGCCGCGGCCACCGCATGATGATGATGGAGAAGCTGATCGACGGCCTGGCGGGCATGGGGGCCGAGTTCCTGACACTGCAGCAGGTGGAACAGGAGTTCCGCAATCGTCAGGTGGGCTGAGAATGGCGCAGGCATCGCGCTTCTCCGGCCGCGCGGCCATTGTAACGGGCGCGGCGGGGGCATCGGAGCCGCGACGGCGCGCCGGCTGGTGGCCGAGGGCGCCAGGGTCCTGGAGACGGACCGCTCGGCGGAGGTGGAAGCCGTCGCGCGCGAGATCGGCGGCACGGCGCTGCTGCTCGACGTCAACGAAAAAGGGGCGGGGGCGAAGCTCGCCGCCGCCGCGCCGGAGGCCTTCGGACGCCTGGATGCGCTGGTGAACAATGCCGGCATCGGCGGACGCCGGCCGCTCGCGGAATCCGATGACGACCGCATCGACCGCTCCATCGACACCAATCTCAAGGCGGTGCTGCGCATGACACAGGATTGCCTGCCGCACCTTGTCCGCCCGGGCGGGCGGATCATCAATGTCTCCTCCATCTTCGGCCTGGCAGGCTACCCCGGCTCGGCGGCCTATGCGGTGGCCAAGGCGGGCGTCGCGCAGCTCACCCGGCAATTGGCCTGCGACCTGGGGCCGGACGGCATTCAGGTGAACGCCGTCGCGCCGGGCATGATCGAGACGTCAATGACGGCGGATCATCTGAGGGATCCCCGCTACCTGGCCAACATGCTCACGCCGACGCCGTTGCGCCGCAGTGGCAAGCCGGAGGAGATCGCTTCGGTGTTCGCCTTTCCGACGTCCGACGATGCCTCCTTCGTCAGGTGCTGGTGGTGGATGGCGGCTGGCTGATCTCCCGCGCCGCGCTCGCCCCCGAGGGAGAGCCCGCATGAGGCGCCATGGCTTTCCTCGCCACCAGTCTCGCCCCTGGTTACCTGGCGGCCGAGGCCGCGGCCTGCCGCGCGGCCACGTGGCGATTCACCGGCCATTTCAGTCCGAGATTCTCCCGCAGCGTACGGCCCTCATAGGCTGTGCGGAACAGCCCGCGCCGCTGCAACTCGGGCGTGACGAGCTCGACGAAGTCCTCGCAGCCGCCGGGAAGCTGATTGGGCGTGATGTTGAAGCCGTCGCAGGCACCGCGGGTGAACCAGTCCTCCATCACGTCGGCCACGTCGCTGGCGGTGCCGATGACGCAGGAATTCCCCTCGCCCGCCATCTGCCGGCAAAGCTGGCGGATCGTGAGGTTGTGGCGGCGAGCGCGGGCCAGGATGCGCTCGGCGGCGCTGCGCACCTGCGGCTCGCCCCGCGGCTCCGGGACCGGCCCATCCAGATCGTGTCCGGTCAGGTCGCCGAACTCGTTGTAGACCCGCGCCAGCCCGACCAGGGGATCGAGCAACTCCTGCAGCCGGTCGAACTTGGCCTGTGCCTCCTCGCGCGTGCGACCCACGATCGGGCGCAGCGCCGGCATGATCTTCAGCTCGTCCCAGTCGCGGCCATGCCGCGCCAGCCGGCCCTTCACGTCGTCATAATAGGCCTTGGCATCGTCGATGGTGTCCTGTGCGGCATAGATCACCTCGGCATGGGCGGCGGCAATGTCGCGGCCCTGCCCAGCGGCGCCGGCCTGGAACAGCACCGGGCGGCCCTGCGGCATGTCCGCAAGGTTCAACGGTCCCTTGACCTTGAAGTGCTTGCCGACATGGTTGAGCTCGTGCATCCGGTCCTCGTCGTAGAAGAGGCCGGATTCGCGATCATAGATCAGTGCCCCGGGCTCCCAGCAGTCCCAGAGACCCTTGACGACCTCCACGAACTCGGCGGCGCGCTCGTACCGCGTGTCATAGTCGAGATGCCGGTCGCGGTTGAAGTTGCGACCCTCCGCATCGGACCAGGAGGTGACGATGTTCCAGCCCGCGCGACCCTTGCTGATGAGGTCCAGCGTGCCGAACTTGCGCGCGATGTGGAACGGCTCGTTGTACGTGGTCGAGGCGGTGGAGACGAGACCTACATGCTTCGTCACCATCGCAAGCGCGGGAAGCAGCGACATCGGCTCCATCTCCGCAAGCTCGAAGCCGGAGCGGGCGAGCGAGCCGGGCGGCAGGTCCTTCTCGCGGATGGCGATGCCATCGGCGAAGAAGACCATGTCGAACAGGCCGCGCTCCGCCGCCTGGGCCGTGCGGACATAGTGCTCGATGCGCAGCGTGCCATCGGCCGGCACGTCCGGGTGGCGCCAAGCGGCGGGGTGATAGCCGAGGCCGCGCATGGACATGCCGAGCCGCATCTTTCGTTTCTGCATACGAGATCTATCCTTTCTGCCTGTCAGGTCGGCAGCGAAACCGGCTGCGGCCGGGGTTCCAGCGTGGGAATGGCGGCGATCAGCGCGCGGGTATAGGCCTCGCGCGGGGCACCGAAGACGGCGGCGGGGGAGCCGCTCTCGACAATCCGCCCCTGCCGCATGATGGCGACGTGGTGCGCGACATGCCGCACCACGCCAAGGTCATGCGAGATGAAGAGGTAAGAGGTGCCATGCCGCCGCTGCAGCGCCAGGAGTTCGTTGAGGATGGCGGCCTGCACGGAGATGTCGAGCGCGGATGTAGGCTCGTCACAGATCACCAGGCGCGGATGGCCTGCGAAGGCGCGGGCGATGGAGACGCGCTGCTTCTCGCCGCCCGACATCTCACGCGGATAGAGATCGAGGTAGCGCTCGCCGAGCTTCACCGATTCAAGCTGCTCGATGACGCGCCGGCGCAGCGCCCTGCCGGCGAGGCCGCCATAGAGCTGCATCGGCCTGCCGACGATCTCGGCCACCGTGCGGTGCGGGTTCAACGCCGCATCCGGGTTCTGGAAGACGAACTGCACCGCCTGCTGCGCCGGTCGCGGCCGGCGCTGCACCAGCCGCTCCAGCACTGCCTCCTCAAGGCGGATATCGCCTGCCTCCGGCACGATCAGCCCGGCGACACAACGTGCCAGGGTGGACTTGCCCGAGCCGCTCTCGCCGACCACCGCGAGGGTCCGCCCGGCGGGGATGTCGAGCGTCACGTGATCCACCGCGCGCACCGGCGCCGGACCGCGCAGGAACGGGAGCGCCGAGCGGCCGCGGAAGCTGCGGCAGAGATCCACCATCTGCAAGCGGGGCCGGCCTTTCACCGCCGTGGTCACGGCCTCCTCCTCCATCAGCGGTTCCGGCGGCAGGCGCTGATGGATCTCGTCCTGGAAGTGGCAGCGGCTGTGATGCGTGCTTCCGGCGTGCCCGGCGGCATCCAGCTCCGGCATGACATCGTGGCAGGTGGCTTCGGCGATGGCGCAGCGGGGGGAGAAGACGCAGCCGACTGGCGGTGCGCGCAGGTCCGGCAGCCGGCCGGGAATGGCGGCAAGCCGCCGGCGTGGCCCCCCGATCGCAGGCATGGCCCGCATCAGCGCGACGGTATACGGGTGGCGCGGCGCGCGCAGCACCTGCTGCGTCGTGCCCTCCTCGATGAGCTGTCCGGCATAGAGCACGCCGACCCGGTCGCAGACCTGCGCGACGACGCCCATGTTGTGGCTGATGAACAGCACCGCCACGCCGGTCTCGCGGCGCAGCTCGTTCACAAGCTCGAGGATCACCGCCTCGGTCGTGACATCGAGGCCGGTGGTCGGCTCATCCATGATCAGGAGGCGCGGCTGGCAGGCGAGCGCCATGGCGATGACGACGCGCTGCTGCTGTCCGCCGGAGAGCTGGTGTGGGTAGCGGTGCGCGATCTCGGAGGGGTGCGGCAGATGCACTCGCTCCAGCAGCGCGACGGCACGCGTCCAGGCGGTGGACCTGTCCGCGGCCCTGTGCAGGCGGATCGCCTCGGCGATCTGCTCG
Source organism: Teichococcus aerofrigidensis (assembly GCF_054073225.1). NCBI lineage: Bacteria > Pseudomonadati > Pseudomonadota > Alphaproteobacteria > Acetobacterales > Roseomonadaceae > Roseomonas > Teichococcus aerofrigidensis. Next base: position 17,110 of record NZ_JBSXMU010000023.1, on the reverse strand, counting down.
CCGACCTTGATGGCCGGATTGAGCGCGCTCATCGGGTCCTGGTAGACCATGGCGGCGGTGCGGCCGCGCATACGCGCCAGGGCCGGCTCGGAAAGGGTCATGATGTCCTGGCCATCCACCCGCACCGTGCCGGTGGCCTGGCCCTTGATGTAGCGCATCACCGCATAGGCAACGCTGCTCTTGCCGGAGCCGCTCTCCCCGATCAGCCCCAGCGCCTCGCCCGGGGCAATACTGAAGGAGACGCCGCGCACGGCGCGCAGCGGGCCATAAGTGATGGAGAGGTTGCGCACATCCAGGACGGGCGGAGCAAGCTGGCCTATGGCGTTCACCGCATCCTTCCTCCGCCCGGCAGGGCAAGCCTGTGGCGCAGCCGCTCGCCGAGGAGCACGGTACCGATTGAGGCGAGCGCGATGGCCAGGCAGGGATAGATGACCAGCCAGGGCGCGATCTCGATGAACTGCTGTCCGTCCTTCACCATCAGCCCCCAGGCCGGGGTCGGCGGCGTCACGCCGATGCCGAGATAGGCCAGCGAGGCAGCCAGCAGAATGCCGGATGTCACCCGCAGCGAGAAGTCGACGACGATGATGGGCAGGACGTTGGGCAGCAGCTCGCGGAAGAGAATGAAGCGCCGGCTCTCGCCGCGCGAGCGGGCGGCCTCGATGAACTCGCGGGTGGCGAGATCCACAGTGATGCTGCGAACCAGCCGGGCCGATCGTGGCCAGAAGACAAGGGCGATGGCAGCGATGACATTGATCGGCGCGGGGCCCAGCATGACCACCACCAGCATGGCGAGAATCAGGCCGGGGAAGGACATCAGCGCGTCCATGATGCGCATGATGGTCTCGTCGGCCGCGCCGCGAAGGTAGCCGGCAGCCAGGCCGGTGACGGTGCCGAGCATGACGCCGAGCGCTGCGGCGGCCATGGCAAGCAGCAGGGTGGGGCGGGCGCCGGTCAGCACGCGGGAGAAGACGTCACGGCCGAACTCGTCGGTGCCGAAGGGAAAGGCCAGGCTGGGCGGCTCCAGCGCGTGCAGCGGGTCGAACTCGGTCGCCGAGAGCGGCGAGAGCGAGGGCCCGAGGACCACCAGAACAGCCATGCCCAGCACGATGAAGGCGCCAAGCAGATCGCCCGGCCGGATGCCAGGGACGAGGCGGCGGGCGCTCGGCGCAGCCCCGCTCACGCCCGCAACCTCGGTGTCAGCAGCAGTGCCACGACATCGGCCAGGAGATTTCCGATGCCGTAGGCGGCGGCCACCAGCAGGACCGTGGCCTGGATGACCGGCACGTCGCGGTAGCTGACGGCGTTGGTGACCAGCTGTCCGAGCCCCGCATAGGAGAACAGCGTCTCGACGACTACCAGGCCGCCGATGACGTAGCCTAGATACATGCCGATCTCCGTGATGGTAGGCGGCAGCAGGTTGGGCAAGGCGTGCTTCAGCACCACGCGCCGGAAGGGCACCCCCTTCAGGATGGCGGTGCGCACATAGGGGCTGGCCATGACCTGGATCATGCTGGCACGGGTGATCTGACTGATGAAGGCCAGCATACCGGTGATCAGGACGCAGACGGGCAGCACCAGCGCCTCCGGCCTCGCCAGTGGGTTCTCGTTGGGATCCATCAGGCTGGTGCCAGGAAGAACCGGAAGCCAGATGCTGAAGGCGAGGATGGCGAGCAGGCCGATGACATACTCCGGCAGGGCATAGGCGCCGACGGCGATGGCTCCGATGAGGCGATCGAGCAGCCCGCCCGGCCGGAGTGCCGCGACGATGCCGAGGGCGACAGCCAGCGGCGCCGCGATGGTCAGCGTCAGCAGGCCCAGAATGGCGGAGTTGCCGAGCCGTCCCATCAGCAGGGGCGCGATGGGCTGGCCGTGCTGCAGCGAAGTGCCGAAGTCACCCTGCAGCAGGGCAGTGAGCCAGGCGAGGTATCGCTGGGCCAGCGGCTCGTCGAGGCCAAGGCGCTCGCGCAGCGCCGCAGCCTGCTCCGGTGTCGCCATGTCGCCGAGTACGGCGGTCGCGACGTCGCCCGGCAGCACGTTGACGATGCCGAAGGTCAGCAGCGACACGACCAGCAGCACCACCGCCAGCAGCAACGTCCGACGGAGGATGAAGCCCAGTGCCTGCATCGGCTCAGGCGCTCAGCCAGATGCCGCGGGTCTCGATCGTGCCGTACTTCGGCGGCTCGAAGCCTTGCACCTTCTCCGAGGTGACGCCGACGTAGTTGCGGAAGTAAGGCACCATGCGATCGCTGTGCGCCTGGATCAACTTCAATGCCTCGCCGGCGACCTGCTTGCGCTTCGCCAGGTCCACCTCGGCGATCATTGCGTCGAGCTTGGCGTCCAGACCTGGCGCCACCTCCGTGTTGCCGTAGTTGTAGATCGCCTTGCTGTGATGGATCTTGTAGACCCCGTCGTACAGCGTGGCGGAGCCGGAGAAGTAGGAGGAGTACATCGGCATCTTGCGCGCAACGTTCGCCGCGTACTCTGTATAGGGGATGTCGCGCACCCGGACGGTGATGCCGATCTTGGACGCGGCCTCGGAGAAGGCGAGGACCATCTTGGGTGCCGGTTGGCGGTCGCTGGTCGTATAGGCGTCAATGCTCAACTCCTTGACGCCGGACTCATCGAGCAGCTTCCTTGCGCGCGGCAGGTCCTGCTCGATCACGGGAAGCTGCGGCAGGTAGACGTTGCCGGGAGGCAGCGTCACGTCATTGCCCGGCACGCCCTGGCCGAAGAGCGCGGCGGCAACGATGGCCTTGCGATCGGGAATGTACTGGAAGGCCTGCCGCACCTTCGGGTTTGTGAAGGGCTCCTTGTTCCCCATGATCTGGATGGTGTGGTAGTCGCCGGTCGGCGCCGAATGGGCCTTGAAGCCCGGCAGGCGGCGCATGACGAGGTATGTTTCCAGCGGGATCTGGGTGATGAGGTCCACCTGCCCGCCGCGCATGGCGGCCTGCATGGCTACGGCCTCACGGATGAAGACCATGCGCACGCCGTCCAGATGCTGCACATCCGGGTTCCAGTAGCCATCGAACTTCTCGACAGTGATGGAGCTGCCCGGCTGGAACTCCTTGAAGCGGAAGGGGCCGGTGCCATTGGGTGTCTCGCGCAGGCTATCGATGCCGCGGGCGGGCAGGATGCGGCAGGCGCGATAGGCAAGAACGACGGGGAACTCGCCGAAGGGCATGGTCATGGTGACGCGGAGCTTCGTCGGCCCCTCGGCCGCCACCGACTGCACCGGGCCGAAGGCGCCGAAGCCGGCGCCGGCGCGGGACTTGTCAATCGAGCGCTCGATGGTCGCGGCCACGTCGGCCGAGGTCAGCGTCTGCCCGTCATGGAAGCGCACGCCTTCGCGAAGGGTCAGCAGCCACTCCTGTCCGTCCTTCAGCCCTTCCCAGGCCGTGGCCAGCCAGGGTAGTGGCTGCGCGTCGGCATCAAGCATCACGAGGTTGTCGTAGACCATCTGCGAGAACTCCATGCCGGAGAAGGAGTTCGTCGCCATCGGGTCGAGCATGTCGGGCGGGTCGGGGCGGCAGAAGCGCAGCACGCCGCCCTTGCGCGGGACCACGCCGGACTGCGCATAGGCGCGGCGGCCCGGCAGCAGGGCGGCGCCGGTCAGCGCGGCGGCGCCGCCCAGGATCACGCGGCGGGAGAGGATGAGGTTCGGCATTCGCGGCGGCATCATGGCGGCACGATCTCTCCTAAGGGGGGGCTGTCGTCGTCAGGCGTCAGGCGGCGCTCTGCGTGTGGCGGCTCGGCACGGGCGGCAGGCCGAGGTTCTCGCGCAGGGTGTCGCCCTCGTATTCGGTGCGGAACAGGCCACGGCGCCGCAACTCCGGGATCACGAGTTCGACGAAGTCACGTGCGGAGGTGGGCAGCCAGGGCGGCTGGATGATGAAACCATCGGCGGCGCCTTCGGTGAACCATTGCTCCATGGTGTCCGCGACGGTGTCCGGCGTACCGATCACGCCGAGGTGCCAGAAGCCGGCCGAGATAGCGGCGAAAAGGTCGCGCACCGTCATCCGCTCGCGCCGCGCGCGCTCCATCATGGTCTGGGTGAAGCTCGCATCGCGGCCGGGCGTGTTGTGATGACTGGCCATTGTCATCTCCGGCACCGGCGCATCCAGCGGCAGGTGACTGAGATCCGGGAAATGGTTGATCAGCAGCATGCCATGCGCCACGCGCGGATCGAGCAGATCCTGCGCGCGCTGGAACTTCTGGCGCGCCTCCTCCTCAGTGTGGCCGACAACCGGCATGATGCCGGTCATCACCCTCAGGGCGTGATCGGGGCGGCCATGGGCGGCGAGGCGCCGCTTGACCGCGGCGTAGTAGTCCTGCGCCAGCGGCAGCGTCGGCTGTGCGCTGTAGAGCAGATCGGCCCGCGCCGCCGCGAAGTCGCGCGAATTGGCGGAAGTGCCGGCGGTGCAGACCGGCAGCGAGCCTTGGATCGGCCGGGCTGTGTCCAACGGACCGCGGACCTTGAAGTGGGCGCCCTCATGATCGAGGAAGTGGACCTTCGCGCGATCGAAGTACCGACCACTCGCCTTGTCGCGCAGGAACGCGTCATCGTCCCAGCTGTCCCAAAGCCCGCGCATGACCGACAGGAACTCGGCCGCGCGCTCATGCCGAACCTCGGAGGATTGCGGGTCCTGCTGGCCGAAGTTGCGCGCCTCGTCAGGGCTGGTGCTGGTCACCAGGTTCCAGGCGGCGCGGCCTTTGCTGAGATGGTCGATCGAAGCCAGTCGCCGCGCCAGCGCGTAGGGCTCCATGTAGCTGGTCGAGGCGGTGATGACGAAGCCGACATGCTGCGTCACGGCAGCCAGTGCGGCGCAGAGCAGCGTCGGCTCCAGCTTCAGGTGCCCCTGCTCCATGTCGCGGCGGATCCGCGGATCATCCTGGTTCCGCATTGCCGCCTGATCAGCGAAGAACAGGAAGTCCATCCGTCCCTGTTCGGCAATCTCGGCGCATTCACGATAATGCGCTAACGACAGGCCATTGTCCGCCGGGCTCTCCGGCAGGCGCCAGGCGGCATAGTGGTAGCCTTGGTTGGCGACCGAGAGGCCCAGTCGCATCATGCGCTTGCTCATGACTCAAGCTCCCGCGGCGGCCAGGGCATGGGCGTGGCGGCTGACGGCGGGCCGCAGGCCGAGATTGCCGCGCAGCGTCTTCGCCTCGTATTCGGTGCGGAACAGGCCGCGGCGCTGCAACTCCGGGATCACCAGCGCGACGAAGTCCTCCGAATCCACGGGAATGCAGGGCGACTGAATGTTGAAGCCGTCGGCTGCGCCGGTGGTGAACCACTCTTCCATCAGGTCGGCGATGCTTTCCGGAGTGCCCACCACACCCATGTGCCAGAACCCCGCCGAGACCTTCTCGTAGAGCTGGCGGATGGTCAGCCCGTCCTGCTTCACCTTCTCCAGCAAGGGAGAGGAGAAATGTCCCTTGCGGTTGTCCGGCAGCGGAATGTCCGGGATCTGACCATCGATGTCGTGACCGGTGTAATCAGGGAATCCGTTGACCACGAGCAGGCCGAGGCCGAGGCGCGGCAGGATCAGCTCCTGCATGCGGTCGAACTTGTCGCGCGCCTCGGCCATGGTGCGGCCGACGAAGGGCATGATGCCGGGCAGCACCAGCAGGTCGGACTCGCTGCGGCCGTACTTCGGAAGGCGACGCTTCAGCGAGGCGTAGTAGCCACGCGCGGATTCCAGGTCCGGCTGGCCGCCATAGACCACATCGGCGCAGCGCGCGGCCAGCTCCTGCGCGTTGTCGCTGTCGCCGGCGGTGAAGACCGGGATCTGACGCTGCGGCGATGTCGGCACGTCGAGTGGACCGGCGACGGAGAAGTGCTTGCCCTTGTGCCGCAGCAGGTGCATCCGCTCGCGGTCGAAGAAAATCCCGCGCGCTTTGTCGATGAGGATCGCACCGTCGTCGAAGCTGTCATGCAGACCCTGAAAGACCTCGAGGAACTCGGCGGCGCGCTCATGCCGGTGGTCGGAGGGCAGGACGCGGTCCAGGCCGAAGTTCCTTGCCTCGTCGAGGGAGAACCCCGTCACCATGTTCCACCCGGCGCGCCCGCTGCTCAGCAGATCGAGCGTGGCGAACATCCGGGCCAGATTGTAGGGATGGTTGTAGGTCGTTGAGGCCGTTGCGACCAAGCCGACATGCCGGGTACAGGTCGCCATGGCGGCGAGCAGCGCCATCGGCTCGTGCTTGACGAGCTGGTGCTCCAGGTCGCGGGCGATGGCGGGGTTGTCCAGATCGCGCACAGCGGAGGAGTCCGCCAGGAAGATCAGATCGAAGCGGCCTCGCTCGGCGATCTCGGCGCAACGCCGGAAGTGCTCGAGGCGCATGTTGCCGTCGGCCGGAACGCCGGGGTGGCGCCAGGCCGCGTAATGATAGCCGAGATTGGCGATCGAAAGGCCCAGCCGCATCTGCCGCGTCCGCACGGTCGTGACATTCCCTTCTGGCGCGCGGCGCGGGGCCGCGGCGTGTGAGGAGCGAGGCTGTCCTTGCGGCCTTGACCGAGGATGCCACCGCCATGCCAGTGCTGTGCTTGCCTTCCCGCCCGGCAAGATCAGCGAAAATGCCCGAGGCTGGGAAGCGGAAAATTGCATCGCAACGCAGGTTATTGCAATGCGATATGAAGCTGTGCAGCATGCGGCGGGAGTAAGAGGGGAAGCAGGAATGCCGGGCCACGTCGTCGTCGGGACGATCGATCGCGATCCTTTGCTGGTGCGATCGGTGGGCAAGGCTTTCGCGATGCTGCTGGCCTTCGACAGGCGCAATCCGACCCTGAGCCTGACGCAGCTCGCCGCCGCCACCGGGCTGGATCGCAGCGCGGCGCAACGCTATGCGCACACGCTCGTCGGCCTGGGCTACCTGCGCAAGGACCTGCGCAGCCGGCGCTTCTCCCTTGCTGCGCCGGTGCTCGATCTCGCCAGCCGCTTCATGGGCACCGATCCCCTTCTTGCTGCCGCGCGACCCTATCTGCAGCACCTGAGCGCCGAGACATGCGAGACCGTCAATCTCAGCCTACGGGATGGAACGGAGGTGTTGTTCATCGCCCGCATGGTCGGGCGACAGGTGCTGAACATCGATGTGAGCGTGGGCTCCCGGCATCCGGTCTATTGCACCTCGCCCGGTATCGCCATCCTCTCGGCTCTTCCGGAGGAGGAGGCGCGTCGGATCCTGCAGGCCTGCGACCGCAAGCCGCTGACAGAGATGACGGTCTGGCGGATGGAACCCCTGATGCAGAAGGTTGCCCTGGCGGCCCGGCGTGGCTTCGCCGCGGCTTTCGAGGAGATCTACCATGGCGACCTCGCCGTCGCCGCGGTCATTCGCGATGTGCATGGGAAGCCGTTGGGCGCCATCAACATCGCGGCCCTGCGATCGCGCATGACGCCGGCCGAGGTTGAGCAGCGCTATGCACCCATGGTGATGGAGGCGGCGCAATCCATCTCCCGGGCCTGCATCGCGAGAAGCTAGGCGTGGCCGCATGGCGCGTCGTCGCTGAAGGTCGCGGCGTCCGAGGCTTTATCGCCGGTGTAATGGCGTTGTGAATGGAGGCCGCGATGCCCGGACGCTCGCGCAGGACACCGGTGATCCGCTGAGGAAGGACGGCGCGGGTCCGGCCCTGGCGGAAACGCGCGCCGCGCCGCGCCGGCCACGCCGGGTTTCCTCGGCCGTGCGCTCGATCCGGCTCAGGTTGCGGCGGGCGTCCAGGCCGGCAGCGGGAAGACCCGGTCATAGGCCAGGTTGAAGGCGAAGGTGTAGACCAGGTAGAAGGCGACGATCGCCAGGTCCATCATGAAGGCCTGGGCCAGGCTGATGCCGAGATACCAGGCGATCGGCGGCAGCAGCACCAGCATGAGGCCGGCCTCGAAGAGCAGGGCATGGGCGACGCGCAGCCCGATGCCCTTGCGGGTATGACCGGCGAAGCGCTGCATCGCATGGTCGAAGCCGAGATTGTAGACGTAGTTCCAGGCCGTCGCCGCCATGGCGCTGCCGAGGCCGATGACGCCCATGTCGGTGCCGTGCAGGCCGAGGACGAGGCTGCCCAGGGGAATGATCAGGGCGAGGCCGATGAGTTCGAAGAGGATGGCGTGGCGGATACGGTCGCGGGTGCTGCGCATGGTCGTCTCGGAATTCCAGGGTCGGGCGCCGCCTTTTATCTGTGATATGCCGGGGCTCAAGTTGGCACCTATCCGGATATCAGATGGATGACCCTGTCCTTGGAGCAGCTCCAGGCCTTCGTCGCGGCCGCGGAGGCAGGGTCCTTCTCGGCCGCCGCCCGCAGGCTGCGCAAGGCGCAGTCGGCCGTCAGCACCCAGATCGCCAATCTCGAGATCGACCTTGGGGTGGCACTGTTCCATCGCGCGGGCCGCGTGCCGTCGCTGACCCCGGCGGGGGAGCGGCTGCTGCTGGAGGCGCGCGTGGTGCTCGACCGGCGGGAACACCTGATCGGCGTGGCGCGCAGCCTGGAGCGCGGGGTGGAGAACCGGCTGGTCGTCGCCATCGACGAGCTTTACCCCGAGCATGCCCTGGGCGCGCTCTTCGCCGCGTTCGCCCGGCGCTTCCCGCATGTCGAGCTGGAGCTGCTCTTCCCGCTGATGGAGGATGTCAGCCGGCTGGTGCGCGACGGGGCGGCGGATCTCGGCGTCATGTGGCGCCCGGAGGTCCTGCCGCCGGAGCTGGGCTTCCAGACGATCGGCTGGGTGCCGCTCAAGCTGGTCTGCGGCCGCGAGCACCCCCTGGCCAAGGCCCGCGTCGAATGGGAGGAGCTGAAGCGGCACCGGCAGATCCTGGTCGCCGCGCGCGGCGCCGGGCCGGAGAAGCGGCGCCTGCGGGTGGCGGCCGAGGTCTGGTGGGTGGAGAGCCACTGGGTGATCCTGGAGATGGTCAAGCACGGCATCGGCTGGGCCTTCGTCTCCGACCACGTCATCGCCGCCTCGCCCGCCGCGCCGGACCTGGTGACGCCCGACCTCGAGTTCGACGAGGGCGACTGGCCGGTGGCGCTGGAGCTGGTGTGGCACAAGCAGCGGCCGCGCGGCCCTGCCGCCGCCTGGCTGCGCGAGCGTTTCGCGGCGGCGGGGCGCGAGGCGCTGTCGCGGGTGGCCCGGCGCGGCTGAGGGGCGCGGTCCCGATCCGCCTTCCATCTTGCCCCGGCGGGCCGGCCTCGCCATACCCTGCGGCGTGGCCCATGACCTGACCTCCGCCGCCGGGCGCCGCGCCGCCTGGATCAACAGCCTCCTCGTCGATCATGCCCTGCTGCGCCTCGGCTGGCGCAACTGGGGCGTGGTCGAGGCCGGGCGGCTCTACCGCTCCAACCATCCGAGCCCCTGGCAGCTGCGCCGCGCCGTGCGGCGCTTCGGCATCCGCAGCCTCGTGAACCTGCGCGGCCATCGCGAGGCCTGCGGCTCCGACGCGCTGGGGCGCGCCATGGCCGCGGAGCTGGGCCTCGCCCATGTCGACGCGCCGCTGGAATCGCGCGGCGCGCCGCACCGCGACCGCATCCTGCGCCTGGCGCGGATCTTCGGCGAGCTGCCGGAGCCGGTGCTGATCCATTGCAAGTCCGGCGCCGACCGCACCGGTCTGGCGGCCGGTCTCTGGCTGATGCTGCAGGGCCGGCCGGTGGAGGAGGCGATGCGCCAGCTCTCCTGGCGCCACGGCCACGTCCCGGCGAGCAAGACCGGCATCCTGGATGCCTTCTTCCGGGACTATGCCCGCTTCCTGCGGCAGCACGGCCCCAAGCCTTTCCTCGACTGGGTGCGGGAGGATTATGACGAGGACGCGCTGCGCGCCGCCTTCCGCAGCCGCCCCTGGGCCGACCGGCTGGTCGACGGCATCCTGCGGCGGGAATAGGCGGCGCCGGCGTCAGCCGGCCGCGAAGGCCTGCGTCCGCACCATCCGCGCATAGAGCCCGTCCCGCGCCATCAGCTCGGCATGGGTGCCGCTCTCGGTGGCGCGCCCCTCCTGCATGACGATGATGCGGTCCGCCTCCTGCACCGTCGCCAGGCGGTGCGCGACGACGAGGGTGGTGCGCCCGGCCCGCAGCCTCTCCAGCGCCCGGCCGATGGCGGCCTCGTTCTCGGCGTCCAGCGCGCTGGTCGCCTCGTCCAGCAGCAGCACGCGCGGATTGCGCAGCAGGGCGCGGGCCAGGGCGATGCGCTGCTTCTGCCCGCCCGAGAGGCGCGAGCCCCCGGGCCCGAGCACCGTGTCGTAGCCCTGCGGGAGCGCGGCGATGAAGTCGTGCGCGGCGGCGGCGCGGGCCGCCGCCTCCACCTCCGCCCGCCCGGCGCCGGGATGGCCGCAGGCGATGTTGGCCAGCGCCGTGTCGTCGAAGATCACCGCGTCCTGCCCGACATAGGCCATGGCGCCGCGCAGGCTCTCCAGCGTCACGGAACGGATCTCGGCGCCGTCCAGCGTGATGCGCCCGGCCGTCGGGTCGTAGAGGCGTGGCAGCAGGGCGAGGGCGGTGGACTTGCCGGCGCCGGAGGGGCCGACCAGCGCCACCGTCTGCCCCGGCTCGGCGGTGAGCGAGAGATCCTCCAGCGCCGCCTGCGGGGCGGCCGCGTCGCCGCCCGGATAGTGGAAGCCGACATGCTCCAGCACCAGCCGCCCCGGCCCCTCGGGCAGCGGTGGCGCGCCGTCCGGCGTGGTGATGGCGGGGCGCCGGTCCATCACCGAGAACACCCGGATCAGCCCGCCGAAGCCTTCCTGCAGGGCCGCGTTCAGCGCGCCCAGCGAGCGCATCGGCCGCGTCGCCAGCAGCAGCGCGGAGATGAAGCCGGTGAACTCGCCCACCGTGCCGCGCCCGGTCGAGACCTTCCAGCCGACGAAGGCCAGCACCCCGGCGACCGCGACGCCGCCGAGCGCCTCCAGGATCGGGTCGAGCTTGGCGCGGGTGCGGGCGATGGAGAGCAGCGCCTCGCGCAGATCGGCAAAGGCGCGGCCGGCGCGATGCTCCTCCTGCGCCTCCAGTCCGTAGGTGCGGACCACGCGGGCGGCGGCGAAGCTCTCGGTCAGCAGGGCGGCGGTGTCGCCGACGCGCGCCTGCATGCCGCTCGACGCCCGGCGGATGCGCTTGCCGAGCTTCATCACCGGCACCACCGCCACCGGATAGATGACCGCCAGGATCAGGCTCATGTGCCAGTCCAGCCAGACCATCGCGGCGGCGAGGCCGATGACGGTGAGCCCGTCGGCCAGGGCGTTGATCGCCTTGGTCAGCGCCTCGCGGATCGCCTGGGCATCGGCGGTGAAGCGGGCGGCATGGCGGGCCGGGGCGTCATGCGCGACCAGCGCGAGGTCGGTGCGGGTCAGGGCGCGGAACAGGTCGTTCTGGATGCGCTCGATGACGCGCAGCACCACCGCCTGCACCGAGATGGCCTGGCCGTACTGCGCCAGCGACTTCGCGGCGGTGAGCAGGATGATGGCCGGCGGGATCAGCCAGACGATGCGCCCGTCGCCGGCGGTGAACAGGTCGAAGGCCTGCTGGATGACCAGCGGATAGAGCGCGGTCAGCCCCGCCAGCGCCCCGGTGCAGACCAGGGCGAGCAGGATGCCGCCCTTGTGATGCCGGACATAATGCCGCCAGAGGCGGGCGGTCAGGGCGCGGGTGGTCTCGGGGGGCGGAAGGGCAGCGGCCATGCCGCCGCGCTTAGAGCCTTCGGGGGCGGCGGCAAAGGGGCTTCTGTCCGGACCGGTGGCCACTGGAGCCGGCTTGCCAGATCTATTTAACATAAGTATATCTTTATGTGTCGCCGGTCCCGCGCGAGCGGGTGAAAAGGGAACGCCGTGCGCTCCGGCCGGGCCATCGCGCCCGGGAGCCAGTCGGCGGCTGCCCCCGCAACTGTCAGCGGCGTGCCGCTGGCCCATTCGCCGTGGAAGCCTCCGCGGCGGGCCACTGCGCCACCCTCCGGGGCGCGCGGGAAGGCCGGGCCGGCGGTGTCCTGGGCGCCATGCCCCGGAACGCCGCGAGCCAGGAGACCTGCCGGCGTCGCACCAGACCAGGCCGCCGGGCGGGGTGAACCGGAGGCAGGACCGAGAGCATGACGACCTTCCAACGGGGCCCCTCCGGCCCGGCCACCGCCACCGCCCGGCCGGAGGGCGGCGCATGACCGTCGCCGCCAATCTGGGCTTCCCCCGCATCGGCGCCCGGCGCGAGCTGAAATCCGCGCTGGAGGCGCACTGGGCGGGCGAACTGGACGAGGCCGGTCTGCTGGAGGCCGCGCGGGGCCTGCGCCAGCGGCACTGGCAGCTCCAGGCCGGCCAGGGCATCAGCCACATCCCGAGCAACGATTTCGCGCTCTACGACCAGGTGCTCGACACTGCCGGCATGCTGGGCGCCATCCCCGAGGGCTATGGCTGGCGAGGTGGGCCGGTGTCGCTCGCGACCGCCTTCGCCCTGGCGCGCGGCGCGCGTGGCACCGCGGCCGAGCGGTCCGCCGGCATCGCGGCCGGCCTGCCGGCGCTCGAGATGACCAAGTGGTTCGACACCAACTACCACTACCTGGTGCCGCGCCTCTCCGCCGGGCAGCGCTTCGAGCTGACGGAGAACCGCCCCCTGGCGGCCTTCCGCGAGGCCCTGCCGCTGCGCACCCGCCCGGTGCTGCTCGGCCCGGTCAGCTTCCTGCTGCTCAGCAAGACGGAGGACGGCTCGGACCCGCTCGGCCTGCTGGACCGCCTGCTGCCGCTCTATGCCAGGCTCCTGGGCGAACTGGCCGCAGCGAACTGCGCCTGGGTGCAGATGGACGAGCCCGCCCTGGCGCTCGATCTCCCCGAGGCGGCGCGCGAGGCCTTCCGCCGCGCCTATGCCGCCCTGGCGGAGGGCGCCACGCCCGACCTGCTGCTGACCAGCTATTTCGGCCCGATGGCCGACAATCTGGCCACCGCCGCCAGCCTGCCGGTGGCCGGGCTGCATCTCGACCTGGTTCGCGGCGCGGCCGACCTGGAGCCGGCGCTCGATCTGCTCCCCCCGGAGCGCTGGCTGTCGCTCGGTCTGGTGGACGGCCGCAATGTCTGGCGTTGCGACCTGCGCGCGGCGCTGGGCACCCTGCGGCGGGTGGCGGAGCGGCGGGGGACACGGCGGCTGATCGTCGCCCCCTCCTGCAGCCTGCTGCATGTCCCGGTCGATCTGGCGCAGGAGGGCGGGGAGGGCCAGCGGGGGCTCGACCCGGCGGTACGGTCCTGGCTCGCCTTCGCCACCCAGAAGCTGGAGGAGGTGGCCGCCCTGGCACGCGGCCTGGACGAGGGCGAGGCCGCCATCGCCCAGGCCCTGGCCGCCAGCGACCGGGCGCGGCAGGGGCGGGCGGAGAGCGCCGCCGCGCACCGGCCCGAGGTGCGGGCGCGCCTCGCCGCCGTGACGCCGGAGATGGCCCGGCGCGCCGGCGCCTTCCCGGCCCGCCGCGCGGCACAGCGGGCACGGCTCGGCCTGCCCGACTTTCCCACCACCACCATCGGCTCCTTCCCGCAGACGCCCGAGGTGCGGCAGGCCCGCGCCGCCCTGGCGCGCGGCACGCTGGACGCGGAGGGCTACGAGCGGCGGGTCGAGGCCTGGATCGACGAGGCCCTGCGCTGGCAGGAGGAGGTCGGGCTCGACGTGCTGGTGCATGGCGAGTTCGAGCGCAACGACATGGTGAAGTACTTCGGCGAGCAGCTCGACGGCTACGCCTTCACCCGGCATGGCTGGGTGCAGTCCTACGGCAGCCGCTGCGTCGCGCCGCCGATCATCTGGGGCGACGTGGCGCGGCCGGGGTCCATGACGGTGCGCTGGGCGGCCTACGCGCAGTCGCGCAGCGCGCGGCCGGTCAAGGGCATGCTGACCGGGCCGGTGACCATGCTGCAATGGTCCTTCGTGCGCGACGACATCCCGCGCGCCGAGGTCTGCCGCCAGATCGCCCTGGCGCTGCGGGACGAGGTGACGGAGCTGGAGGCGGCCGGCATCGCCGTGATCCAGGTCGACGAGCCGGCCTTCCGCGAGGGGCTGCCGCTGCGCCGCGCGGCCTAGCAGGCCTATCTGGACTGGGCGGTGGAGAGCTTCCGCCTGGCCACGGCCGGGGTGCGGGACGACACCGCCATCCCCACCCACATGTGCTACTCCGAGTTCAACGACATCCTGCCCGCCATCGCGGCGATGGATGCCGATGCCATCTCGATCGAGACGACACGCAGCCGGATGGAGCTGCTCGATGCCTTCGCGCCCCGTCCGGGCGGGGGCGAGGAGGCGGCCTGGCCGGCCGAGATCGGCCCCGGCATCTGGGACATCCACAGCCCGCGCGTGCCGGAGGCGGCGGAGATGGCGGAACTGCTTCGGCTGGCGCGGAGGCGGCTGGCCGACTGGCAGATCTGGGTCAACTCGGATTGCGGGCTGAAGACCCGCCGCTGGGAGGAGGTGCGCCCCGCGCTGGAGCACATGGTCGCCGCCGCGCGCACGCTCCGCGCCGAGGCGGGGGGAAGCGGGACCGGCACAGCCTGAGCGGGCGCGCGCCGGAGAGGGGGCGGGGCCGCCATGGCCCCGTCCAGGGAGGGATCAGCGGGCGGCGGTCCGGGCCTCGCCCGGCAGGGGGGCTGGCGTGGCGGCCGGCAGGGCGGAGGCCGCGGGGCGGCCGTTCACCAGCAGGGTGACGATGCCGACCAGCGCCACGGCGGCGACGTAATGCGCCGGGCCCAGAGGGTCGATCGCCACCAGGCCGGAGACCAGCAGCGGCGTCAGCCCGCCGAAGATCGCATAGGCCACGTTGTAGGCGAAGGAGACGCCGGTGAAGCGGATCGGCGGCGGGAAGGCGTGGATCATCACGAAGGGCACCACGGTGATGCCGCCGATCGCCACGCCGGCCAGGGCGTAGAGCGGCACCAGCAGATCGGGCCGCAGACCGGCGCCGATGTAGAGCGCGTAGGTGGTGGCCAGCAGCGCCAGCCCGCCGGCGATGCCTACCCGGATGCTGCCGAAGCGGTCCAGCAGCCAGCCGCAGAGGATGGCCGAGACGCTCAGCGTGAAGGTCGCCGCCAGATTGCCGCGCAGCGTCTCGGCCGGGGTGAGGCCGTGCAGCTTCTGTAGCAGCGTGGGCGTCATCAGGATGACGACCACGATGGCGGCGGTCAGCATCCAGGTCATCAGCATGGAGATCGCCACGCCGCGGCCGTGCCCGGCCAGCACCCGCTTGATCGGCAGGTCGCGCGTCAGCTCGGCGCGGCGGCGCATCTCCTCGAAGACCGGTGTCTCGCGCAGGAAGCGGCGCAGGTACATGGCCAGCAGCCCGAAGACGCCGCCGATCAGGAAGGCGATGCGCCAGCCCCAGGCGGCGACCTCGGCGGGGGTCATGGCGGTGTTGATGGCGGTGGCCATCAGCGAGCCCAGCATGATGCCGCCGGTGAGGCCGCCGGTCAGCATGCCGACGGCGAGGCCGACATGGCGCGGCGGCACATGTTCGGAGACGAAGACCCAGGCGCCCGGCCCCTCGCCGCCGATCGCGGCCCCCTGCATCATGCGGAAGATCAGCAGCAGGATCGGCGCGGCATAGCCCAGCGTCGCATAGGTCGGCGTCAGGCCGATCAGCAGCGTCGGCACCGCCATCAGGAAGATGGAGAAGGTGAACATGCGCTTGCGGCCGAGCTTGTCGCCGAAATGCGCCATG
Source organism: Teichococcus aerofrigidensis (assembly GCF_054073225.1). Taxonomy (NCBI): domain Bacteria; kingdom Pseudomonadati; phylum Pseudomonadota; class Alphaproteobacteria; order Acetobacterales; family Roseomonadaceae; genus Roseomonas; species Teichococcus aerofrigidensis. The sequence goes on along the minus strand of NZ_JBSXMU010000023.1, from coordinate 1,481 downwards.
ACCAGGCCGCCGAGCGGCCGCGCCAGGTAGCCGGCGGCGAAGATGCCGAAGGTCTGCAACTGCTGCAGCCAGTCGGGCATGCCGGGCGGGAAGAACAGGTGGCTGATGGCGGCGGCGAAGAAGACGAAGATGATGAAGTCGTAGAACTCGAGCGCGCCGCCAAGCGAGGCGAGGATGAGGGTGCGTAGATCCTGACGCGACAGGCTACGGGTGCTGGAGGATCTGCTGGGCTCGGTCATCGCTCTCTGCCAATCGCGCGGGAAGGCGGACCGATGCGGTTCGTTTCAAGCAGGCGGCCCAGGCGGTAATTTTAAGTCGCCGGGCTCGCGATTCCAGCAGCGGCTGCTTGATGCAGCCCTGCATCGGGGGCGGGGCTGGCCCGCCCCCCATGGCCCGTCCTCAGGCGGCGGGGGGCGTGCTGCCGGAGGTGGCCCCGCTGGAGATGGACCCGCTGGAGATGGCCTGGCTCAGCCTCGCCTCCTGCTCGGGGGAGAGCGAGGAGCGCAGCACCCGCCCCCGCACGCCCTTCAGCTCGGCCAGCACCTTCTCGGGCTGCACCTTGCGGACCAGCACGAAGAGCGCCGAGCTGTTGGGCGGGATGGTGTCGGCCAGGGATTTGATGAGGCCGTCATCGATGCCGTAATCCGTCATCGAGCCGGAGATGGCGCCGGTTCCGGCGCCGACCAAGCCGCCGATGGCCAGCCCCGCCAGGGGATTGAGGAAGAGCAGCCCGACCAGCGAGCCCCAGAGGGCGCCGGACAGCCCGCCCGAGGCGGCACCCACCGCCGCCAGGTTGATGCTCTGCTTGAGGTTCACCTTGCCGTCGCCGTCGCGCACCGCGACCACGGCATCCTCCAGGTCGACCAGATACTCCTTCTTCATGCGGACCAGCTCGCCCAGCACGCGGTCGGCCTCGGTCGGGCTGTCGAAGCCCACGACGATCAGTTCAGACATATCAGGCTGCTCCTCCGGCGTTCATACGGGGAGCTTAGGTCCGCTGCCGCCTCCCGGTTACGTCATGATTGCGTGACACCTCCGCCGGGCGTGCTGCGCAGCAGTCCGGCCAGCGCCGCGCGGCTTTCCTCGGCGGAGGCGCGGCAGCCATCCTCGACCCACCAGCGCCGCGCCGCCGCCAGCGCCTGGCCGAGCGCCGGGCCCGGAGCGACGCCGAGCGCCAGGACATCCCGCCCCTGCAGGGGAAAGACCGGGCGCGGCGTGGCGGCGATGCGGGCGCGCAGGGCGGCGCGGTCGGCGCCGTCCCGCGCTTCCGCCAGCAGGGCACGGTCTGTGGCCAGGCCGGGCGGCAGCTCCGCCAGCCAGCGGCGCAGCGCCGCCTCCCGCAGATCCGGTGCCGGCGGAGGGGTCTCGAGCAGCGCGCGCAGGCGCTTCGCCTCCTCGCCCGAGAAGCGCAGGCGCGTGGCCAGGGCGGCCGCCGTCCCGCCCTCGGGCGGCAGCAGGGCGGCGAGGCGCAGCATCGGGCC
>NZ_JBSXMU010000022.1:0-45837 GCF_054073225.1 Teichococcus aerofrigidensis | reverse complement strand
GCCGAGCACCGCGCGCGCATTGGGCAGGGTGCGCTCCAGCCCGACATTGCCGCCCGCCACCGTGACCAGCCGCAGGTCCAGCTCCGGCGAGGCCAGGGCCAGCCAGAGCGCGACGGCATCGTCCGTTCCCGGGTCACAGTCGATGAGGACCGCGCGGCTCACCGCCGGCCCCCGGGCGAGGTCGGCGCGATGGCGCCGGGGCGCCGGCCGGTCGTGGCGGGAGGCGGCGGGAGGGAAGCCTCGGGCATGGGCGTGGATGGTCCTGCTTCGGAACGGCCGGCTTCGTTGCGGCGGGCGGCGCAGCATGCCAGTTTGCCCCGCCCCGGGCCACCCGGCCCGCCCGCCCGACGCAGCGAGAGACCCGACCGATGCCCCGCCTCCGCGACCTCCTGCTCGCGGCCGCCCTGGCCGCCACGCCCGCCACCGGCGCCTCGGCGCAGGAGCTGCTGCGGATCGGCATGGAATCCGGCCCGACCAGCCTCGACCCGCACTATGCCAGCATCATCACCAACATCGCCTACAGCCGGCATGTCTTCCAGCCGCTGGTGCAGCAGGACCACCGCCAGGCGCTGCGGCCCGCCATCGCCTCCGAATGGCGCGCCGTCGACGACCTGACCTGGGAATTCCGGCTCGACCCACGCGCCCGCTTCCATGACGGCGCGCCGGTGACGGCGGAGGACGTGGCCTTCACCCTGGGCCGCGCCGGCGACGTGCCGAACTCGCCCTCCTCCTTCCGCGTCTACACCCGTCCCATCCAGGCGGTGGAGGCCGTGGACGCGCAGACGATCCGCATCCGCACCGCGCAGCCGACGCCGCTGCTGCCGAACTACCTCTCCCTCGTCATGATCGTCTCGAGGAAGCATGGCGAGGGCGCCACGACGGCCGACTACAATTCCGGCAAGGCGATGATCGGCACCGGCCCCTACCGCCATGTCTCGTGGCAGCCGGGCAGTCCGCTGGTGGTGGAGCGCAGCGCCGGCTTCGCCGGCCCCGCCCCGGCCTGGTCGCGGGTCGAGTTCAGGCCGCTCGCCAATGCCGGCGCGCGCACCGCGGCGCTGAATGCGGGGGATGTCGACCTGATCGAGATCGTCCCGCCCGACCAGTACAGGACCTTCGCCGCCGATGCCCGCTTCACCGTGGCGCAGAGCCCGTCCAACCGCCTGCTCTTCCTGACGCTCGACAGCGACCGCGAGGACAGCCCGCATGTCCGCGCCCGCGACGGCGGCCCGATCGCCAATCCGCTGCGCGACGCCCGCGTGCGCCGTGCCCTGTCGATGGCGATCAACCGGGAAGCGCTGGTGAGCCGCATCCTGCAGGGCCAGGGCCTGCCGGCCGGAGACCTCGGGCCGGAGGGATATTTCGGCACCTCGCCGGATCTGAAGCCGCAGCCCTATGACCTCGAGGGGGCCAGGAGGCTGCTGGCCGAGGCCGGCCATCCGCAGGGCTTCGCCGTGCAGGTGAACGGGCCGAACGACCGCTTCGTCAACGACGAGCAGGTGGTGCAGGCCATCGCGCAGATGTGGACCCGCCTCGGGCTGGTGGCGACGGTCGAGACGCGGCCGCGCGGGGTCTGGCTCTCCGAGGCGGCGCAGCTCCGGTACTCGGTGAACCTCGCCGGCTTCTCGCCCAATCCCGAGGTGCTCGGCATGCTGGAGACGCAGATCCACAGCTGGAACACCACGCTGGGCCTCGGCACCGCCAATCGCGGCCGCTTCAGCAACACCGACATCGACGGGCTGATCCAGAAGGCGCGGCAGACGATGGACAATGCCGAGCGCGAGCGGCTGACACAGCAGGCGACGCGCGCCGCCATCCGCGACCAGACGGCGCTGATCCCGCTCTACTTCCAGGTCAATACCTGGGCGATGCGGAAGGGCGTCACCTACGAGGCGCGCACGGACGAGATGACCCTCGCGACCAGCGTCGGTCTGGCGCGCTGAGAGACGGGCGGAGCGGCCCCGGCCGGCGCTCGCCGCCCGGCCGCAACCCCGGCGGCCGGCTCGTGTTGCCAAGCGGTCCCGCCGGGCGGTCTCGCCGGGCGGGACCGCGGAAAGGGGAGCGAGGATCATGACCCAGGGCAGTGCCGCGGCGCGCGGCGAGGAGGGCGTGGCGCCCACCGGGCTCGCGCGCTGGCGCATGGTGGGGCCGGGCGTCGTCGTCGCCGTCACCGGGGTGGGCGCCGGCGACCTGGTCGCGACGCTGATCGCCGGCAACCGCTTCGGCTACACGCTGCTCTGGGCGGCCGTGCTCGGCTGCGTCGTCAAGATCGCCATGGCCGAGGGCGTGGGGCGCTGGCACCTCGCCACCGGGCGCACGCTGTTCGAGGGCTGGCGCGACCTCGGCGCCTGGACCTCGGTCTATTTCCTGCTCTACGTCGTGATCTGGGGCTTCGTCTACGGCGCCACGGCGATGTCCTCCACCGGCCTCGCCCTGGCGGCGCTGTTTCCCGTCCTCGATATACGCGGCTGGGCCATCGTCTCCGGCCTGCTCGGCTTCCTCTTCGTGGCGCTCAACCGGTATGCGGTGTTCGAGCGGGTGATGAAGTTCTTCATCGCCCTGATGTTCGTCACCGTGGTCTCGCTCGCCGTGCTGGTCGCCCCGAACATCCCGAACGCGCTCTCCGGCCTGATCCCGCGGTTGCCCGAGGGCGCGGCGATCTACACGCTGGGGCTGATCGGCGGGGTCGGCGGCACCATCACCCTCGCCTCCTATGGCTACTGGGTGAACGCGAAGGGCTGGCGGACGCCGGGCTGGATCCCGATGATGCGCTTCGACAACCAGATCGGCTACATCACCACCGGCATCTTCGTCGTCGCCATGATGATCGTCGGCGCCGAACTGCTCTACAACAGCGGCATCGCGCTGCGCGGCGGTGACCGCGGCCTGCTCGACCTCGACGACGTGCTGCGCGAGCGCCTCGGCCCCTTCGTGGCCACGATGTTCCTGATCGGCTTCGCCGCCACCACCTTCTCCTCCATCCTGGGCGTCTGGCACGGCGTCAGCGTGCTCTTCGCGGACTTCGTGGCGCGGGTGCGCGGCCAGAACCCGGAGGAGGCCGAGCTGGAGCGGAGCTGGGCCTTCCGCGCCTACCTCTTCTGGCTGACCTTCCCGCCCATCTCGCTGCTCTTTCTCGACCGTCCCTTCGCCCTGGTCATCGCCTTCGGCGCGCTCGGCGCCCTCTTCATGCCCTTCCTGGCGCTCACGCTGCTCTGGCTGCTGAACTCGCACCGCGTCCCGCAGGCCTGGCGCAACGGCTGGCTGAGCAATGGCCTGCTGCTGCTGTCCGCCATCCTGTTCCTGATCCTCGCGGGCACGGAGATCGTGAACTTCCTCACCTGATCCCGGCATGCTCGCGGATCGTCGCCTCGTCTGGTAATATGACCAATGAGGTTCGGGCTCCTGCGGGAGGGGTCGCGAAGTCAGCGAGGGAGCCGAGCGAGATGGATGCGGGGAACGGAACCAAGCCGGTGCAGGGCATCGCCCTCTCTCCCCTGGCCCCACCCGCCAACCTGACGGCGGAACTGGTCCGCCGGCTGGCCGCCGAGATCCGCGCCGGACACCTGCGGCCCGGGGATCGGCTGCCGACCGAACAGGCGCTGATGCGCCAGGCCGGCGTCTCCCGCACCGTGGTCCGCGAGGCCGTCGCGGCATTGCGGGCGGAGGGGCTGGTGCTGACCCGCCAGGGCGTCGGCGCTTTCGTCGCCGACCCTTCCACGCGTGGCCAGGTGCGCATCGATCCGGGCGAGATGCGCTCCCTCACCGACATCCTGCAGGTGATCGAGCTGCGCATCGCCATCGAGACGGAGGCCGCGGGCCTCGCCGCCGAGCGGCGGGACAGGGAAGCGATGGAGCGCCTGACCGCCGCTGCGGCCGCATTCGACCGCGCGGTGGAGGCGGGCGAGGGTGCCGTGCGCCAGGACCTCGACTTCCACCGGGCCGTCTTCGCCGCCACCGGCAACAGCTTCTTTCCCCGCTTCCTGGAATTCCTCGGCCCCATGCTCATCCCGCGCCAGACGGTGCGGCCCCAGCTGGAGGATGCCGAGGCCCGCACCGCCTATCTGCAGCGGGTCCAGGAGGAACATGAGCGCATCACGGCCGCGATCGTCGCCGGCAAGGCCGCCGAGGCGCGCACGGCGATGCGCCGCCACCTGACCGCCAGCCGCGACCGCTATGCCAAGCTCGCGGGCCAGCTCGCCGCCGCCGCGGGCTGAGGCGCGGACCGTCAGTCGCGCGGAATGACCGGCAGGTCGGCCAGATAGGCCAGGAGGCTGCGGCCCAGCGCCTCCACATCCTCAATGGTGGTGAATTCATCCGGCGCCCGCGGCAATTGCCCGCGTCGTGACAGCCCACCCATCAGGATCTCTTCCAGGCCCGCCTGCTGGACGAAGCCCAGGGGCGAGGGGGCGAGGCTGCCCCAGCGCCGGAAAGCCTCCTGCCGGAAGCCGAAGCCCCATCCCAGCGCCTGCTGCCAGCGGCCGGCATGGGCGCCGCGATCGGGTTCGGCCACCGGTTCCATGTGTCGCAACACCCGCCCGGTCAGCGTCACGCCCGCCGGCGCATCGCGCAGCGCCGCGCTCAGCTCCGCCAGGGCGGCATGATGGCCCTCCTCCGCGGTGAAGCGGCGCAGCACCGTGATCGTGCAGGATGGCAGGCCGCCGCGCCGGCCCTCGCTGGCGCGCACGGAAACGATGCGCAGGCTGGGCCGCAGCAGCGGCTCGCCTTCCCGCTCGGGCGGGGCGGGAATGGTGGAGCGCCGGGCGGCGACCTCCTCGCGCAGCGCCATCAGCCGGCCGAGCACCGGCCCCCCCGCCTCGGCCGGGGAACCGCCAAGGGCCTGCCCAGGGGCCTGCCCAGGGGCCTTCCCTGGGGCCTGTTCAGGGCTGATGCGGATCTCGTACTCCAGCGCGCCCAGGGCGCCCGCCCAGATCTGCGGCGCCGCGAGACCATCCAGGGCGAGCAGGTGCCCTTCCAGCAGGCCCTGCCCCGCCATGTGCCGCAGCCCGGCATGGCGCTGCTCCCCGTGATCGGCGGTGAAGGCGAGCACGAGGTCGTGGCGCAGCCCGAGGCCCACGGCATCGGCCGCCCGCAGCGCCGCCCAGAGCGCGGCGATGGCGCCTTTGCAACGGGTGGTGCCAAGACCGTAGAGCCGGTTCCCTTGCCGCGTCAGGGCCAGGGGCTCCCGCGTCCAGCCCGTGCCGGCCGCCGCGGTGTCCATGGGCAGGTGGATGGTGCAGGCGGGATGCCCGGTCCGCCGCGCGCCGAGCAGGCTGATGACGGGGCCACGCGGGCAGAGCGCCTCCGGCGTCTCCACCCGGCGCAGCCCGAACCCCAGGGGAGCGAAGAGGTCGCGCAGGGTGTCGCAGAAGAGCTCGCAGCCTCGGTCCGCCGCCGGCGCGGTGTCCACGGCGACCAGGCGCGAGAGCATGTCGATCCAGCCGGTGGCGCCGAGCAGGGGCGCGGCGAGACTCAGGCGGTCGATGCTCCTGTCGTTGGTCAGGATGTCGGTAGTGTCATCCCAGGGCATCCAGGCCGCCCCATTCCCTGCTCGCGGAAAGGCGGCCTGCATCCCCGATGGTGGCGGCGGGCCCTCCCGGACCCTGCCTTATCAAAGGTCAGGAGATCGCAGCAGTCACGCTGCCTTGCTCGCACGGGAACTTGACCAACCGACGCGAAGACCGAAGCTTCGCCAATTACCGGGGATAGGGGCGCCGGCTCCGTTCTATGCCGCCCGGTCGATGGGGAACGAAACGATTCCCCCCCGTCATCGGCTCGACGCGGATATGCGGCTCGTCCGCGTCCGGACGCCGCGCGGCCTCGGCGAAGCGGCCGGCGGCATGACCCGCCACCTCGAACTGCGTCTCGCGCCCGAGGATGCGGATGCGGCCGATGTCATCCCGCTGCACCTGGCCGCGGCGGCACAGGAGGGGCAGGATCCAGCGCGGATCGGCGCGATTGTCGCGGCCGACATTGATGCGGAACCAGACGCCCTCGCCGAGCGGCGCGGCGCCGCGCTCCCGCGCCGGGCGGCGCGGCGCCGCCGGGTGACGCTCGCACTGGCGCCACGCCCTCGCAGGACGCGGCCCCTCCCGCAGCGCCGCCGGCCGCCACGCCGCCACCACAGACCAGTCCAGCGGAGCCCGGTGGCAGGCCGGGCTGACGCGCCATGGCGAGCAAAGCCAGCCTGCGGGGTCTCGACGGTCTGAACTTCTTCATGGCGAATGTTCAGACCGGCTTCGGCCCCTTCGTCGCCGTCTATCTCACCACGCAGGCCTGGACCGAGGTCGAGATCGGCTTCGCGCTCAGCCTCGGCACGCTGACCACCATGCTCAGCCAGGTCCCCGCCGGGGCCCTGGTCGATGCCACCCGGCACAAGCGGCGCGCGGCGGCGCTGGCGCTGCTGGGCATCGCCGCCTCCGCGGTGCTGCTCGCCGCCTGGCCGGCCACGCTGCCGGTGCTGCTGTCCGAGATCCTGCACGGGGTGGCGAGTTGCGTGCTGACGCCGGCGATCGCCGCCATCAGCCTCGCATTGGTCGGCCGACAGGCGCTGGGCGAGCGGCTCGGGCGCAATGCCCGCTTCGCCTCGCTCGGCGGCGCCGTCGCGGCGGGCGGCATGGGGCTGATCGGCACCTATCTCTCCAGCGCCGCGGTCTTCTGGATGACCGCGGCGCTGACCGTGCCCAGCCTGATCTCCCTCGCCTTCATCCGGGAGCGGGACATGGCGGCCGCCATCGCCGCCGCGCAGTCCAGCAGCGGCGAGCGCTCGCGGATCTGGCCCCTGCTGCAGCAGCGCGGCGTCTTCATCTTCGCCGCCTGCGCCATGCTCTTCACGCTCTCCAACGCCGCCATGCTGCCGCTCGCCGGCAGCATGGCCACCCGGCACGCCGGCGACGAGGCCAACCTGATCATCGCGGCGAGCATCGTGGTGCCGCAGCTCGTGGTGGCCGCGATCTCGCCCTGGGTCGGCCGGGTGGCGGAGCTGCGGGGCCGGCGGATCGTGCTGATCATCGGCTTCGCCATGCTGCCCCTGCGCGGCCTCCTGCTGGCGCTGGTCGATCAGCCGGCCGGCCTGGTCTTCATCCAGGCGCTGGACGGCATCAGCGCCGCCGCGCTCGGCGTCATGCTGCCGCTGATCGCCTCCGACCTGACGCGCGGCACCAACCACTTCAATCTCTGCATGGGCATCTTCGGCCTGGCCGTCGGGGTCGGCGGGACGCTGAGCACGACGATGGCCGGCCTGGTGGCGGTCTGGATCGGGTCGGGCGCGGCTTTCGCTCTGCTGGCGGTGATCGGCCTGCTCTGCACCCTCCTCGCCTGGCTCGCCATGCCCGAGACCCGCGAGGAAATTCCGGCCGGAGCCGTGGCGGCCGGCTGAGGGGGGGGCGGATCGCCCGCCCCCGCCCGCTCACTTCTCCTTCTGGTTCTTCAGCAGGTTGCCCTGCTCCCCCGGACCCGTCGTCTTGTCGCCCGGGCGCGTGGTCTCCGCGTCCTTGGTGCTGTGGCCGGTCATCATCCCGGTCAACTTGCCGAGCTTCGGCGCATCCTTGGGCGGTGTCTTCGGATCGTCGGCCATGCCGGTGCTCCTTCCTACGGTGACCGGGGATCAACCGGCACGGCACAGGCAGGGTTGCCTCAGCCCTCCCGGCGAGGGTCCAGGATGTCGTCCACCACGTCGCCCAGCAGGTTCAGCCCCAGCACCGCCAGGGCCAGGGCCACGCCCGGCACCGCGGCCATGTACCAGTGGGTGCGGAGCGCCTCGCGCCCGGCGCCGATCATCGAGCCCCAGCTCACCAGGTTGGGATCGGAGAGGCCGAGGAAGGAGAGCCCCGCCTCGGTCAGCATGGCGGTGGCCATCAGCACCGAGGCGGTGACCAGGATCGGCGACAGGGCGTTCGGCAGCACATGGGCCAGCAGCAGGCGGCTGCTGGAGGCGCCGCAGCAGAGCGCGGCATCGACGAAGTCGCGCGCCCGCACCGCCATGACCTCGGCCCGCGCCAGCCGGGCGATGCCCGGCCAGGAGGTGAGGCCGATCGCCAGGATGACATGGCCGATGGACGGTCCCAGCACCGCCACCACGGCGATGGCGAAGAGGAAGGGCGGCATGGTCTGGAACACCTCGGTCAGCCGCATCAGCAGCATCTCCGCCCGGCCGCCGAGGAAGCCGGCGAGCGCACCGACCGCCGTGCCGATGGTGAGCGACACCGCCGCCGCCGAGAGCCCCACCAGCAGCGAGACGCGGGCGCCGTGGAAGATGCCGCTCGCCAGGTCGCGCCCCATCAGGTCGGTGCCGAGCCAGTAGTCCGGGTCCTGGCCGGGCCAGAGGCTGGGCGTGGCGACCATGTCCAGCGGGTCGTCGGGGTAGAGCCAGGGCGCGGCCAGCGCCATGGCGCCGAGCCCCAGCACCAGCAGCAGGCCGATCAGCCCGTGCGGGGTGAGCAGCAGCCTCCACCCTCGGCTCATGCCGCGCGCACCCGCGGGTCGGCCAGGCCATAGAGCAGATCGACCAGGAAGTTCACCAGCACCACCGTGACCGAGCTGGCCAGCACGATGCCGAGCAGCAGGTTGAGGTCGCGCCGCAGGATGGCGTCGAAGGCGAGGCGCCCGAGGCCAGGCCAGGAGAAGACCGTCTCCACCAGCACGCCGCCGCCGATCAGCGCGCCGGCCTGCAGCCCCACCATGGTCAGCACCGGCAGCAGGGCGTTGCGGCCGGCATGCACCGCATCGACCTGCCAGGGCGAGAGGCCCTTGGCGCGGGCGGTGCGGACATAGTCCTGCTTCAGCGCCGTGAGCATCGAGGCGCGCATCAGCCGGGCATAGAGCGCGGCGTAGAAGAGCGAGAGGGTGCAGACCGGCAGCACCATGTGCCGCGCCGTGTCCAGCGCCAGGGCGAGGCCCGACAGATCGGCGCCGGGGTCGCGCATGCCGCCCACCGGCAGCCACTGCAGCCGGACGCCGAACAGCACGATGCCCATCAGCCCGACCCAGAAGAGCGGCGTCGCATAGGCCAGCAGCACGCCGGCCGAGATGATCCCGTCGAGCCAGCTTCCCGCGCGCCGCGCGGCAAGGCCGCCGAGCAGCATGCCGCTGCCGGAGGCGAGCAGGATGGCGGGCACCATCAGCAGCAGCGTCGCCGGCAGGCGCTCCAGGATCAGCGTCAGCACCGGCAGGCCGAGGCGGTGGGAATGGCCGAGATCGCCGGTGACGACATTGCCGAGATAGTGCAGGAACTGCATCCAGACGGGCTGGTCGAGGCCGAAGCGGGCGCGCAGCTCCGCCATCATCTCCGGCGTCGCCGCGCCCTGTTCGCCGGCCAGCACATCGGCCAGATCGCCGGGCGCCGCCTGCATCAGCAGGAAGTTCACCAGCACCACCCCGAACAGCACCGGCACCGCCTGCACCAGCCGCCGTGCGGCCAGCCAGGCCACGCCGCCCGCCATGCCGCTCAGCCCTCCAGCCAGGCGTGCTTGAGGGAGGAGTAGGCGGCGTCCGGCCCCGTGGCCACGTCGCGCAGGGTCTTGGCGTGCACGGTGAAGAAGTGCAGCTCGATCAGCGGCAGGTTGGGCAGGTCAGTCGCCGCCAGCGCCTGCATCTCGCGGAACAGGCGGGCGCGCTCGGCCGGGTCCACGGCGCGCTGCGCCGCCTCGATCACCTGGTCCATCTCCGGATTGCTGTAGCCCGAGGCATTGGTCCAGGGCGTGCCCTTGTTGATCGCCTTCGACCAGAACAGCCGCTGCACGCCGATCTGAGGATCGGAGAAGGACGAGGCCCAGGAGCTGGAGATGTCGAACTCGTAGTCCGTGAAGACACGGCGCAGGTAGCTCGGCGTGTCCTGGCTGCGCAGTGTCAGGTCGATACCGACGCGGCGCAGCGCCTGCCGCACATACTCGCCCGTGCGGCGGTAGTCATCGCCATAGGGCAGGTAGTCGTGGCTGAGGGCGAAGCGCATGCCGTCCGCGCCACGACGGAAGCCGGCCTCGTCCAGCAGCGCCTCGGCCTTCTTCACGTCGAAGGGATACTTCGGCACGTCCGGATTGTGGAACCGCGTCAGGCTGGACGGCACCGTCGAGACCGCCGGCTTGCCGAAGCCGTGCCAGACGGTCTTGGCGATGATGTCGCGATTGATGGCATGGGCGATCGCCTGCCGCACCCGGCGGTCCTGGAGCTCCGGCTTGCGCAGGTTGAACTCGAGGAACAGCCAGGGCGAGATCCATTCGTAGCCCCGTGTCTCGACGGCGAGGCCGGGCAGGGCGCGCAGCCGCGCCACGTCGCTCAGCGGCACCGGGCTGTAGGGGGCGTACTGCGCCTGCCCGGTCTCCAGCAGGGCCGCGCGCGCCGCCGCGTCGGGGACGATGCGGAAGACGATGCGGTCGAGATAGGGCTTGCCCTCATCCCAGTAGTCCGGGTTGCGCTCCAGGATGATGTGCTCGCCGCGCACCCATTCCCGGAAGCGGAAGGGGCCGGTGCCGACCGGCTTCAGGTTGGCCGGGTTGGCCAGGGCATCGCCGCCCGCATAGATGTGCCTGGGCAGGATCTGCGCCTCATAGGCGTTGAGCGCGCTCAGGATCACCGGCGAGGGTTGCCGCAGGCGCAGCGTGACGGTCAGCGGGTCCGGCGTCTCGACGGCCTCGACGGCGGCGAAGGTGGCGCGACCGCGCGGATGGATCTTCCGCCAGATCTCCTCCAGCGAGAACTTGACGTCCTCCGCGGTGAAGTCCTGGCCGTCATGCCACTTCACGCCCGGCCGCAGGCGGAAGGTGAGCGAGAGACCGTCCGCCGCCAGCGTCCAGCTCTGCGCCAGGCAGGGCTTCAGCGACATGTCCCAGTCGTAGGTGAAGAGGCCGTCGAAGATATTGGTCGAGACCACGCCGGTCGGCGCGCCCGCGTTCAGCGCCGAGACCAGGATCGGCGGCTCGGGCTGCACGATGGCGGTCAGCGTGCCACCGCGGCGCGGCGTGGCGGCGGGCTGGGCGAGCGCCATACGGGAGGGAATTCCAAGGGTGGCGGCGCCCAGGCCGGCGAGCAGGAGGCGGCGGGACATGGCGGGAGGGATCATGGCTTCTGCTCCGCGAGCGGCGAGGGGGGCGGACTATATTCAACGGAATCCGGTCGTCAAACCGCGAAACGCGCATGTCTGGACGCCGAAGCGGCACCTGCACCGATAATTAGCGAGTGAAAATGGTAATAGGGTTTGCAAACCCTATTCGATTGTGTTGAATATGCCCCGTGTTCACCGGGCGGGTCACGCCGCCCCGCGGGGATTTGACCCATGCAGCTTGCACCGCGTCACCAAACGCTAAAGCGCCTTCCATGCTCCGCCTGCGGCGGGACGGGACGGCAGCAGACCTGCCGAATGCGTTGTCGGCGCTGAGCGCCGCCGCATCCCCCTCCCCATCGCAGGAGCCGCCACGACCGGCGGCCGGAGATATCCCATGATCGCTTCCCGTCCCGTCGATGTCGGCGGCCGCTTCGTCGGTGTCGTCGTCGCGTCCCATGACGCCTGGTTCTTCAAGGCCATCGATCCGATCGTCGACGATCTCGATGGCGGCCGCTTCGCCAGCCCCGCCGAGGCGGGCCGGGTGGCCCGGCTGGTGATCGAGCGCCAGCAGAGGGCCCGTCTGGTCCGGGCCCTGCCGGCTCGCCACGCCGCCTGACGGCCTCGCTTCGACGAAGGGCCCTTGGCGAAAGGCTCTTTTCCCGGCGGGGGCGGCGCGTGCAGGATATCGGCACGCCAGTCCTCGCCGCGCTTTCCGCCGAGGAGATGACATGAAACGACGTACCCTGCTGCAGACCGCGGGAGGGGTGGCCCTGGCCGGCCTTTCCGCGCCCGCCCTCCATGCCGAGGGGCGCTGGCCCAACCGGCCGCTCCGCATGATCGTGCCCTACACCCCCGGCGCGGCCACCGACGCCATGGCGCGGCTCGCCGCCCAGAAGCTGCAGGAGCGCCTGGGGGTCGGCGTCGTGGTGGAGAACCGCTCGGGCGGCAGCGGCACGCTGGGGGCCGGGCTGGTCCTGCAGGCCCCGGCCGATGGCTATACCATCATGGGATCGGCCTCGATCCATCCCGTGGCGCGGCAGGTGATGAAGGCGGTGCCCTACGATCCGGTCGCCGATTTCCAGCCGATCGCCCGCACGGCGCGCGGACCCTGCGTGCTGGTGCAGGACAGGCGGTTGCCGCAGCAGACCCTGGCCGAGACCATCGCCGCCGCCCGGGCCGAGCCGGCGCGGTGGAGCTTCGCCACCTCCTCCCTCGGCGCCGCCGGGCACCTCGCCTCGATCGAGTTCAACCGCCTCGCGGGCACTAGCATCGAGATCGTGCCCTATCGCGGTTCGGCCCCGGCGCTGACCGATGTCGCCGCCGGCAATGTCCAGCTGATGTTCGATCCGGCCCTGGCCACGCTGCCGCTGATCCGCGACGGGCAGGTGCGCGGCCTTGGCATCGCGACGCCGGCGCGCACCGAGCTGGCGCCCGAATTGCCGACCCTGGCGGAATCGGGGCTGCCCGGCTTCACCTTCTATTCCTGGTACGGGGTCTGGGCGCCGCGTGGCGTCCCGCGCGAGATCGCCCTGCAGCTCAACGCCGCCATCCTCGATGGCATGCATGAGCCGGAGACGGTCCGGCGCCTCGCCGGCCAGGGGTTCGAGCCGGTGCGGGAATCCATCGACGAGGTGGAGCGCTTCATCGCGGCCGATGTGGCGCGCAGCGCCGAGCTGCTGCGGATTGCCAATTTCGAGCCCGTGTAGTCCTCTGCGGACCCTGCTTCCAGGCCCTCCCCTTCAGGAACCTTCGCATGCCCGTTCAGGCCACCGCCGCCGTCGACCCCGCCGACCATGAGAAGGTCCGCGACTGGTTCCGTGAACTGGCCGAGCATGTGCGCGCGGTGGACTTCGCCGCGGCGCGCCACCTCTTCGCCGAGGACTTCCTCGCCTTCGGCACCTTCACCGATTTCGTCAGCGGCCAGGCGGAAACCGAGGCGAACCAGTGGCGCAGGGTGTGGGGCACGATCGACGGCTTCACCTACCGGCTCGACGGGGTGCGGTCGATCGTCTCGCCGGACCGTCTCTTCGCCATCGGCCTGGGCATCTGGGATTCCACCGGATACCACCCCGACGGCACGCCGTTCGAACGACCCGGCCGCACCACCGTCTCCCTGGCGCGGGAGACGGTGGACGCGCCCTGGGTGGCGACGCATACCCATATGTCGCTCTTCCGCGGCACGCCCGATGTATCGCATGGCGACAGGCCGGCGAAGAGCTGAGGCGCATCCGGCAGGGAGGCCCGCATGACGCGCCCCGCCACTCTGGCCATCCACGCCGCCGCGCCGCCGCGCGCGGCGGGATCGCCGGTCACGCCGCCGCTGGTCGCCGCCACCAGCTTCCACACCGATCCTGACGCGGTGGGCTTCTCCGCCCAGGATCTCGGTGAATCCGCGCCGCATTTCTACACGCGCTGGGGCAATCCGACCGTGGCGCTGCTGGAACAGCGCCTGGCCGCGCTGGAAGGCGGGGAGGCGGGGCTCGCCTTCGCCAGCGGCATGGCGGCCGCGACCGGCCTGTTCCTGCACCGGCTGCAGCCGGGCGCGCATCTGCTGCTCAGCGATGTCTGCTACGCCGGCGTCGCCGAATTCGCGCTCGATACGCTGGCGCGCTACGGCGTGGCGGTCAGCAGCGTGGACATGTCGGACCTCGACGCCGTGGCGGCGGCGATGCGGCCGCAGACCCGGCTGCTGCATGCCGAGGTGCCGGCCAACCCGATCCTGCGCCTGGCCGACATCGCGGCGCTGGCGGAGATCGCGCATCGCGGCGGCGCCGAGCTGTCGGTCGATTCCACCATGGCGACGCCGATCGCCACGCGGCCCCTCGCCCTCGGCGCCGACTGGGTGATCCATTCCCTGACCAAGTATGCCTGCGGCCATGGCGACGCGCTGGGCGGCGCGGTGATCGGCCGCGCCGCGCCGGTCGATGCGCTCCGCAAGGACGCCCTGATCCATTACGGCGGCGCCATCAGCCCCTTCGCCGCTTGGCTGATCCTGCGCGGGCTGGAGACGCTGCCGGCCCGCATGGCGCTGCATGAGAGCAATGCCCGCGCGGTCGCGCAGTTCCTGGAGGGGCATCCCCGCATCGGCAAGGTCTACTGGCCCGGGCTGGGGAGCCATCCGCAGCACGCGCTGGCGCGGCGGCAGATGCGCAATTTCTCAGGCATGGTCAGCTTCACCGCGCCGCAGGACAAGGCCCTGGCGCGGCGCTTCGCGGAACGGCTGCGCGTCGTCACCTACGCGGTCTCGCTCGGCAAGACGCAGAGCCTGCTCTTCCATATTCCCAGCGAGGACATCCTGCGCTCCTCCTTCCGGCTGGAGGGCGCGCGGGCCGAGGCCTACCGCGCCTGGACGGGAAGCGGCACCTTCCGCCTCTCGGTGGGACTCGAGGATTCCGCGGATCTGATCGAGGACCTGGCGCGGGCGCTGGAAGGCTAAGGAAGCGAGGCCGCGGCGCCCGACCCTTTCACCCGGCCCGCAGCCTCTCCTTCAGCGCCGCCACCACCTCGCGCCGCGCCGCGTTCGCCTGGGTCAGCAGCGCCGTCTGCCCGATGAAGCCGTGCGGCATGCCCTCATAGACGGTGAGCCTGTGCTCGACGCCCGCCTCCTGCAGGCGGTTGGCGAGATTCAGGCTGTCGTCCAGCAGGGGATCGAGCGCGGCGGCCTGCAGCAGCAGCGGCGGCAGTCCGGCGAGCCGCGCGTGCAGCGGCGCGGCGCCGGCATCCCGCCGCAGCGCCGGATCGGGGAGGTATCGCGACCAGAACCAGTCCAGCTTGGCGGTGGACAGGCCGAAGCGGCCGTCGCCACGCTCCCGGTGCGAGGGCGTGTCGTGCTCCGCCGAGAGCATGCCATAGACGAGGATGCCGAGCCTCGGCCCGGCCTCGCCGGCGTCGCGCAGCCGCAGCAGGGCGTTGAGCGCCAGGTTGCCGCCGGCGGAATCGTCGCCGACGGCGAGCCGGCTGCCGTCGATGCCGAAACCGCCGGCCGCGTCGCGCAGCCAGCGCAGCGCCGCCAGCACCTGCCCGATGGCGGTGGGATAGGGATGCTCCGGCGCCAGCGCGTATTCGAGACCGACGACGACGACGCCCGCCTCGTCGGCGATCTCGCGCTTCCAGCGGTCGAGGCTGTCGAGATCGCCCACCGCGAAACCGCCGCCATGGATGTGCAGATAGGCCGGCAGCGGCCCGTCCTGGCGCGGGCGGTAGAGGCGCAGTCGCAAGGGCGGGCTGGTGCCGTCCAGCCGGTGCTCGACGGTCTCCACGGCCGGCCCGCCCTGGTTCAGGAACCGCTGATAGGCCCGCGTCGCCGCGCGCGCCTCCGCGATCGGCTGGGTCAGCACATCGCCGTTGCTGACGCCGGCCTCCTTCAGGCGGCCCTGGGCGACGGCCAGCTCCGCATCGGGCTTCAGGACGGGTGCGATCATCGGCATCTCCCTGGATCTGCGCCGCGTGAGGGAATCCGGCTTACACCGCGCCTTCGGCGCTGCCCAGGAGGGGCGGCGCGCGGAAGGGTTCGTCCCAGGCGAAAGGCTCGCGGATGGCCTCGGCGAGATGGTCGATCAGCCGCCGCACCTTGAGCGGCAGGGCGGGGGTGGGTGGCCAGACCAGCTGGATGTCGTCCGACACCGGCGTCCAGCCGGGGATATGGACCGGGATGAGCCGCCCCTGCCGCACCCGGTCGGCGACCAGGAAGGTGGGCAGGACGATCAGCCCGAGGCCGGCGCAGGCCGCGTCCATCAGCGCCTCGCCCGTATTGGCCGTGAGCCGGCCGCGCAGCACCAGGGAGCGCTCCTCGCCCTCCGGCGCCGCGCTGCGGGCGAAGCGCCAGAGGTGGCCGGCGGCGATATTGGCGTAGCCCAGGCAGGAGTGCTGGGCGAGCGCCTCCAGCCGGTCCGGCAGGCCGTGCTGCGCCGCGTAATCGGGACTGCAGCAGAGCGCCCGGTGGCTGCGGCCGAGGCGGCGGCTGCGCAGCGCGGAATCCACCAGCCTGCCGGTGCGGAGCGCCAGGTCGTGGCCGCCGCCCAGAAGATCGACATGCCGGTCGTCGAGATCGAGGGCGATCTCGACATGCGGCCATTGCCGCATGAAGCCGGCGATCACGGGGCCGAGGCTCAGGGCGCCGCCGCCGAAGCTGAGCGGGGCGGCCAGACGGATTAGCCCGCGCAGGGCGCCCGACTGCGCCATCACGTCGTCGGCGACGGTGTCGAGCTGCGCCAGCACCGCGCGCGCCCGTTCCGCCAGCAGGGCGCCGGTCTCGGTGGGCGTCATCTGGCGCGGCGCCCGGTTCAGCAACTTGGTCGAGAGCTGCAACTCGAGCTGCGCGATGCGTTTGCTCACCACGGATTTGGCGAGGCCGAGACGGGCGGCGGCGGCGGTGACGGTGCCGCTGTCCACCACCTGCAGGAAGGTTGCCAGGGCTTCGATATCCGGCCGCATCGTTTCCATCTAACGAACGATGGGTTTCCCATCAACCGCTTGAGTGCGACGCCGCGCGAACGCACCTTGGGACCACAGCGAGAAAGGGTTCTCCCGCATGAGCAAGATCCTGGTCCTTTACTACTCCTCATACGGCCATATCGAGACCATGGCGCAGGCCGTGGCCGAGGGTGCCCGCCAGGTGGCGGGGACCGAGGTGGTGATCAAGCGCGTGCCGGAGACGGCGCCGGAGGAGGTCGCGAAGGCGGCCCACTTCAAGCTCGACCAGGCGGCGCCGATCGCGACCGTGGCCGAGCTGCCGGACTATGACGCCATCATCCTCGGCACGCCCACCCGCTTCGGCCGCATGGCCTCGCAGATGGCGAGCTTCCTCGACCAGACCGGCGGGCTGTGGTTCCAGGACAAGCTGGTGGGCAAGGTCGGCTCGGTCTTCACCTCCACCGCCAGCCAGCATGGCGGGCAGGAGACCACGCTGGTCTCCAACATGGTCAACCTGCTGCACTACGGCATGGTCGTGGTCGGGTTGCCCTACAGCGAGAAGCGGCTGACCGACATCACCGCGGTGAACGGCGGCACGCCCTACGGCGCCACCACCATCGCCAATGGCGACGGCTCGCGCCAGCCGAGCGAGGCCGAGCTGGAGATGGCGAAGTTCCAGGGCCGCCACGTCGCCGAGGTGACCAACGCGCTGGTGAAGGGCCGCGCCGGATAGCCGGCCCGTCCGGGGGCGCAGCCGCGTCCCCGGAACCTCAGGACAGGAGGACTGCCATGCAGCTCCACGGGATCCATCACCTGACCGCCGTCTCGGCCGATGCGCCGGGCAACCACGACTTCTACACCCGCGTGCTGGGCATGCGCCTGGTGAAGAAGACGGTGAACCAGGACGACACCAGCGCCTATCATCTCTTCTACGCCGATGGCATTGCCTCGCCCGGCAGCGACCTCACCTTCTTCGACTGGCCGGCCCCGCCCGAGCGGCGCGGCACCGGCAGCATCGTCCGGACCGCGCTGCGCGTCTCCGGCGAGGCGGCCCTGCGGGCCTGGGCGAAGCGGCTCGAGGCGGCGGGCGTGCGCGCCGGGCCGCTGGGCGAGTTCGACGGCCGGCTGCGGATCGAGTTCGAGGACCCGGAGGGCCAACGGCTCACCCTGCTGGACGATGGCGGCGCCGGGGAGGCCCACCCCTGGGCGAAGAGCCCGGTGCCGGCGGCGGAGCAGATCCGTGGCCTCGGCCCGATCACCATCAGCGTGCCGGACCTGCGGCGCTCCGAGCCCTTCCTGACGGAGGTGCTGCAGATGCGGCGCGGCCGCGCCTACCGGACCGGGGACACCCAGCCGGTGGAGGTGCAGGTCTTCGAGATGGGCGAGGGCGGCCCCGCGGCGGAGCTTCACGTCCGCGTCGAGCCGCACCTGCCGCGCGCGACGCCGGGAGCCGGCGGGGTGCATCACGTCGCCTTCCGGGTGCGTGACGAGGAATATGGCTACTGGGTCGATCGCTACACCAAGCTCGGCCTGCGCTCCTCGGGGCCGGTGGACCGCTTCTGGTTCCGCAGCCTCTACGTGCGTGAGCCCTCGGGCATTCTCTATGAGCTGGCGACGGACGGTCCGGGCTTCGCGACCGACGAGCCGATGGACCGGCTGGGCGAGACCCTCTCCCTGCCGCCCTTCCTGGAGTCGCAGCGCGCCGCCATCGAGCGGGGGCTGAAGCCGCTATGAGCGGCGGGACGGGGCTGCTGGCCGGCGGCACGGGGCCGCATGCCAACCGGCCGGTGGCCCTGGCCGGAGCTCCCCTGGCCAGCGCCGCCGCGGCGCTGATCCTGGTGCACGGGCGCGGCGGCGGGCCGGAGGACATGCTGGCATTGGGGCGGGAGCTGGCGCCGCCGGGCATGGCGCTGCTGGCGCCGGAGGCGGCGGGCCACAGCTGGTATCCCCACCGCTTCATCGAGCCCACGGCGCGCAACGAGCCCTGGCTCTCCTCGGCGCTCTCGGTCCTGGCGGACGTGCTGCCGCGGACGGGCCTGCCACCGGAGAAGGTGGCGGTCCTGGGCTTCTCCCAGGGAGCCTGCCTGGCGCTGGAATTCCTCGCCCGCCGCCGGGCCCCGCTCGGCGCCGCCATCGGCTTCAGCGGCGGGCTGATCGGCGACCGGCTCGGCCCGGTGCCGAGCGAGGAGGCGCTGGCCGGAATGCCGGTCCTGCTTGGCTGCAGCCGGCTCGATCCGCATATCCCGGAGCGCCGGGTGCTGGAGACGGAGGCGCATCTGCGGGGCCTGGGCGCCGCCGTGACCACGCGCCTCTATCCCGGCGGCTTCCACGGGGTGAACCAGGAGGAGGCGGCGCTGGCCCGGACCCTGCTCGCGACGCTCACCGCCGGCTGAGCCGGCCCTCAGCGCCCATGCCCGGCGAACCTGTCCGCCCAGGCCGGCAGGGCGCCGGGATAGGGCAGGGCGGCGGCGGCATGGACGCCGCGGGCGATGGCGCGGGCCATCACCGCCGTCGCCACCTGGCCCAGCACGGTGAGATTGCCCGCCGGGCGCGCCCCCGTGGCGGCCGCGAAGACCGTGTCGCCGTCATTCGGCCCATGGGCCGGCAGCAGGGCGCGCGCCAGCCCGTCATCCGCCATGACGGCCAGCCGGTGCAGCTGCGCCTTGGTGAGCGTGGCATCGGTGACGATGGCGCCGATGGTCGTGGCCGTGCCGGTGCCGCCCTTCAGCCGTGGCGCCAGCTGGCCCGGGGAGAGGCGCGGCGGCAGGCCCAGCCCGCCGAACTCGTCACCCTGCTCGAAGGGCGCGGCCCAGAACCAGGGGCCGTCGCCCACCAGCGGATTGCCCACCGCGTTCACCGCGACGATGGCGCCGACCCGTGTGCCGTCGGGCGCGAGGGCGCTGGCCGAGCCGAGCCCGCCCTTGACGGTGGCCGTGGTCGCGCCGGTGCCGGCTCCCACCGTGCCCAGCGCGAAGGCGCCGGGCCGCGCCGCGCGCGCCGCCTGGTAGCCCATCTCCAGATAGGGGCTGAGCCGGCCCCAGTCCTTGTCGCCGCCATTGACGAGGTCGAAGAGGATGGCCTGCGGCGCCAGCGGGATGAGGGCGCCGGCGAAGCGCTGGCCACGCCCGGCCTCGCGCAGCGCCGCCTGCACGCCGCCCGCCGCGTCCAGCCCGAAGGTCGAGCCGCCGGAGAGGACGAAGCCGTCCACCCGCTCCATCGAGGCCTCCGTGCTCAGCAGCGCCACGTCGCGCGAGCCGGGCGCGCCGCCGGAGACGCGGGCCGCGGCGACCGCCGGCTCGTCGAACAGGATGGCGGTGACGCCGGAGCCGAGGCGCAGGTCGGTGGCATGGCCGACGCTCACGCCCGGGATGTCGGTCAGCAGGTTCAGGGCGCACATGCGGCGAGGATGCCCGAGGCCACCCGCCCCGCCAAGCCGGCGCGCAGGCCTGCCGGAACCCTGGCTTGAGCGGTTTGCGGCGCGCGGCTTCTTCGCTAAAGCAGGGCGAGCATAGGCCGGAGGATTCATCATGCCGCTCGATCACACCGCACGGGGCGTCTATCCCATCGCGCCCACGCCCTTCGATGCCGGGGGCCGCATCGACTACGCCTCCGTGGACCGCATGACCGACTTCTATCGCGAGGTCGGCAGCACCGGCATGACGGTGCTCGGCGTGATGGGCGAGGCGCCGAAGCTGGACGGCGCCGAGGGGCTGGAACTGGCCACCCGCTTCGTGCGGCGCGCCGAGGGCCTGCCGGTGATCGTCGGTGTCTCCGCGCCCGGCTTCGCGGCGATGCGGGGCCTGGCGCGCGGCGCGATGGATGCCGGCGCCGCCGGGGTGATGATCGCGCCTCCCAACACGCTGCGGACCGACGACCAGATCGTCACCTACTACCGCCAGGCGGTGGAGGCGATCGGCGAGGACGTCCCCTTCGTCATCCAGGACTTCCCCCTGACCTTCTCGGTGGTGATGACGCCCGGCGTGATCCGCCGCATCGTGCAGGACAATCCCTCCTGCGTCATGCTGAAGCACGAGGACTGGCCGGGCCTCGAGAAGATCTCGACGCTGCGGGGCTTCCAGGCGGACGGCTCGATGCGTCCGGTCTCGATCCTCTGCGGCAATGGCGGGATGTTCCTCGACTTCGAGGTGGAGCGCGGCGCCGACGGCGCCATGACCGGCTACGCCTTCCCCGACATGCTGGTCGATCTGGTGCGGCTGCAGGCCGAGGGCCAGCGCAACGCGGCGCATGACCTGTTCGACGCCCACCTGCCGCTGCTGCGCTACGAGCAGCAGCCCGGCGTCGGCCTCGGCATCCGCAAGTACCTGATGGCGCGGCGCGGCATCATCGCCTCCGACGCGCAGCGCAAGCCCGGCGCGCCGATCAGTCCGAAGGCGAAGGCCGAGGTCGAGTATCTCCTGGTCCGCCTCGCCCAGACGGATGCGCGCGCCGGCAAGCTGGTCCCGGTCTGAGCCCAAAGGGGGGCGCGGACACCGTGCCCCCCTGCGCCTGTCACAGCCAAGCCACAGTCCGGGCACATCTCTGCCGCGAGGCGCTGATCCCTTCTGCACGTCGGTTGATCCTGTGTTACGCCTGTCATCACGAAATCGCGAGTGATGCTGGGCGAGCCAGGGCGCCGCCGGACAGGAAGGGGAGCAGGCAATGGTCGCAGGCGCGGACTGGTGGCGTGGCGCGGTTCTCTATCAGGTCTATCCGCGCAGCTTCGCCGACAGCAACGGCGACGGGGTGGGCGACCTGCCGGGCATCACCGCCCGGCTGGACCATATCGCCCGCCTGGGCGTGGACGCGGTCTGGATCTGCCCCTTCTACGCCTCGCCGGGGCGGGATTTCGGCTATGACATCGCCGACCATCTGGCCGTCGATCCGCAGTTCGGCACGCTGGCGGATTTCGACGAGCTGCTGCGCCAGGCCCATGCGCGCGGGCTGAAGGTGCTGCTGGATCTGGTGGGCGGCCATACCTCGGACCAGCATCCCTGGTTCCAGCGCAGCCGCGCGCGCCGCGACGCGCCGGAGGCGGACTGGTATGTCTGGGCCGATCCGAGCCCCGACGGCACCCCGCCCAACAACTGGCTGAGCGTGTTCGGCGGCGCCGCCTGGAGCTGGGAACCGCGACGACGGCAGTACTACCTGCATCACTTCCTCTCCTCCCAGCCCGCCCTCAATCTGGCCAATCCGGCGGCGCTCGAGGCGGTGCTGGCGGTGGGTGAGTTCTGGCTCCGGCGCGGGGTGGACGGCTTCCGTCTCGATGCCATCGACTTCCTGGCGCACGACCCGGCGCTGCGCGGCAACCCCGCCCGGCCCCCCGCCGACGGACAGGTGCCCGCCAAGCTCTTCGGCCTGCAGGAGCACCGGCACGACATGATGGATGCATCCATCATGCCGATCCTGCGCCGCATCCGCGCCCTGACCGACCGCTATCCCGGCACCACGACGCTGGGCGAGGTCTCCAGCCAGGACGGCGCCTTCGCCCGCGTCCGCCGCTACAGCGCGGGCGAGGACCATCTCCACATGGCCTATACGCTGCGCCCGCTGCGCGGCGGCTTCGACCACGCGACGGTGCGCGATCTGCTGCGCGAATCGGCCGGGGAGGGCGAGGAGGGCTGGCCCTGCTGGTCCTTCTCCAACCACGATGTCGAGCGCGCCGTCAGCCGCTGGAATCCCGACCGGCCGGCGGCACCCGATCCGCGCTTCGCCCGGCTGCTCGCCGCGCTGCTGCTGTCCCTGCGCGGCAGTGTCTGCCTCTACCAGGGCGAGGAGCTGGGCCTGACCGAGGCGGAGCTGACCCTGGAGCAGCTCCGCGACCCCTTCGGCCTGTCCTACTGGCCGGAATTCCGTGGCCGCGACGGCAGCCGCACGCCCATGCCCTGGCGGGCGGCGGCGCCGCAGGCCGGCTTCACCACCGGCCAGCCCTGGCTGCCGGTGCCGGCCGGGCACCATGCCCTGGCGGTCGACCGGCAGGAGGCCGAGGAGGGCAGCCTTCTGCGGGTCTGGCGGCGCCTGCTGCGCCTGCGCCGCGCGCATCCGGCGCTGGTGCGCGGCAGCCTGCGGCCGCTCGACCTGCCGCGGCCCCTGGCGGGGCTGGTGCGGGATTATGCCGGGCAGCGCATCCTGGCCCTGTTCAACCTCTCCGGCGAAGCCGCCTCGACGGTGCTGCCGATGCCGGGCGGGGCGAGGATGCTGCCGGAGGCGGCGGGCCTCGGTGGCCGCATCCAGGGCGATACCGCCCTGCTGGCGCCCTTCGGCGTGGTGCTGGCGGAGCTGGAGACCAGCGACCGGACCGTGCCGCGGCGGGCGGCGCGCCTGATCCGCGCCTGAAGGTCGGCTCAGCCCGCGTCGGCTCAGGCGGTCGGTCGCAGCATCTCGAAGAGATGCGTGACCTCGGCATAGTCGCCGCGATAGCCGCAACGGGCGACCGGCTGCGCGGCGGCCGTGTCGAACCGGCCGTCCCGGAGGTACTCCCGGCGGATATGCACGCCCACCACCTGACCGATCGCCATGAAGCCGTCGAGCAGGCGGCCCTCGACATCCCGCAGCTGCAGCACCTGCAGCAGCTTGCATTCCAGCGCCGCCGGGGCGAGGGCGACGCGTGGCGGGGCCACCCGGCTCGAGGGCGCGGCCTCCAGCCCGGCGCGGATCATCTCGTTCTCGCCGGGCGGCAGGGGGGCGCAGGTCTCGTTCATCGCCCCGGCCAGGGCGCGGCTGGCGAAGTTGCAGACGAACTCGCCGGTGGCCTCGACATTGCGGAGGCTGTCCTTGCGGCCCTCGCTACCGAAGGCCACCACCGGCGGATTGGTGTGGAAGCCGTTGAAAAAGCTGTAGGGGGCGAGATTGACCCGGCCCTCGGCATCGACCGTGCTGATCCAGCCGATCGGCCGCGGCGCCAGGATCGCCTTGAATGGGTCGTGCGGCAGGCCGTGGCCCTGGCGCGGGTCGTAGAAGTAGGTGTCGTCCATGGCATCGGCTCCTTCCGGCGGGGTCGTCCGGGCGCAGCAAGCCAGGGGATCGGCGGCCTGTCGAGGACCTCCGCCTTGTCGGGCGGGCCGGCAGGGTGTTTCCTGGCGGCCCCGGCCCCTCGGGCCGACCGCCCCCGGAGACAGGAGCCTTCATGGACCGTCGCAGCCTTCTCGCCGGTGCCGCAGCCACCGCCGTCGCGGCCTCCCTGCCGCGCCCGGCCTTGAGCCAGCCCGCCTCGGCGCGGTTGCTGAGATATGTTCCCCAGGCCGACCTGACGGTCACCGATCCGGTGCTGACCACCGCCTATATCACCCGCACGCACGGGCTGATGATCTACGACCAGCTCTACGGGCTCGACGCGCAGCTGCGCCCGCAGCCGCAGATGGTCGAGGGGCACAGCGTCGAGGAGGACGGGCGCCGCTGGACCTTCCGCCTGCGCGAGGGGCTGCTGTTCCACGATGGCGAGCCGGTGCGCGGCCGCGACTGCGTCGCCTCGATCCGGCGCTGGGCGCAGCGGGATTCGCTCGGCCAGGCGCTGATGGCGCGCACCGACGAGATGTCGGCGCCCGACGACCGCAGCTTCGTCATCCGCCTCAAGCGCCCCTATGGCGCCATGCTCGACACCCTGGCCAAGGTCGGCCCGCCGGCCCTGCTGATCATGCCGGAGCGGCTGGCCAGCGCCGATGCCAGCACCGCCGTCACCGAGATCGTCGGCTCCGGGCCCTTCCGATGGAAGGCGGATGAGCGCGTCGTCGGCGCCCGTGTGGTCTATGAGCGGTTCGATCGCTACCGCCCGCGCGAGGCGGGCACCCCGTCCTGGGCGGCGGGGCCGAAGCGGGTGCATTTCGACCGGGTGGAATGGCACGTCATGCCCGATCCCGGCACCGCCACCTCCGCCCTGACGAATGGCGAGGTGGACTGGTGGGAGAACCCGACCAACGACCTGCTGCCGATCCTGGAGCGCAACCGCAACATCCGCACCCAGGTCTCGACACCGCTCGGCACGCTTGGCACCGGCATCTTCAACCATTTGCATCCGCCCTTCGACAAGCCGGCGGTGCGCCGCGCCGTGCTGGGCGCCATCAACCAGCAGGACTTCATGATCGCCGCCGCCGGGACCGACCCGGCGCTGTGGCGCGCGCCGGTCGGTGTCTTCACGCCCGAGACGCCGATGGCGACGCGCGCTTCGCTCGATGTCTTCGGTACGCCGCCGGGGCTGGAGCGCTCCCGCAAGGCCCTGGCCGAGGGAGGCTACAACGGCGAGCGCGTGGTGCTGATGGCGCCGTCGGACCAGCCGGTGCTGGCCGCGCTGGGCGAGGTCTGCAACGACCTGCTGAAGCGCCTCGGCATGAACGTGCAGTTCGAGGTGATGGACTGGGGCACCCTGGTGCAGCGCCGGGCCAGCAAGGCGCCGCCGGGCCAGGGCGGATGGTCGATGTTCAACACCACCTGGTCCGGGCTCGACATGATCAATCCGGTCGTGACGCAGGTGCTGCGCGCCGGGGGCGCGCGCGGCTATTTCGGCTGGCCCGACATCCCGCGCCTGGAGGAGCTGCGCGAAGCGTGGCTGGAGGCGCCCGACCTCGCCGCGCAGCAGGGCATCGCCAGGGAGATCCAGGCCGTGACGATGCGTGAGGTTCCCTTCCTGCCGCTCGGCCAGTACTTCTACAAGACGGCCTATCGCAGTCATCTGACCGACCTGGTCGAAGGCCTTTTCGTCTTCTGGAACATCCGGCGCGCCTGACCTCGCGCCACAGGAATCCCGCCATGCCCGTACTCGACCATATCCGCCGCTATCAGGATGAGTTGACCGCCATCCGCCAGGATCTGCACCGGCATCCGGAGCTGGGCATGGAGGAGCGGCGCACGGCGGAGATCGTGGCGCGCAAGCTGGAGGAGTATGGCGTCGACGAGGTGCATCGCGGTGTCGGCGGCACCGGCGTGGTCGGCGTGCTGCGGGCGGGGCAGGGGAACCGGGCGGTGGGGCTGCGCGCCGACATGGACGCCCTGCCGATGCAGGAACTGACCGGCCTGCCCTATGCCAGCGAGGCGCCGGGCCGCATGCATGCCTGCGGCCATGACGGCCACACCGCCATGCTGCTGGGTGCCGCGAAGTACCTGGCCGAGACGCGCGACTTCCACGGCACGGTCAACCTGATCTTCCAGCCGGGCGAGGAGGGCTGCGGCGGCGCTCTGGCGATGCTGCAGGACGGGCTGCTGGACCGCTTCCCCTGCGACACCCTCTACGGCATGCACAACGCGACCGGCCTGGATGTCGGCCGCTACGCGATCGGTTCCGGCCCCTTCATGGCGGGCGGCGCCTTCTTCGACATCACCGTGCACGGCAAGGGCTCGCACGGCGCGCGTCCCGAAGCCAGCATCGATCCCGTGCTGACCGCCTGCCATATCGCGACGGCGCTGCAATCCATCGTCGCGCGCAACCTCTCCCCGCGCGACACGGCGGTGGTGAGCGTCACCCGGGTGACGGGTGGCGATGCCTACAACGTGATCCCGCAGAGCGCCGTGCTTTCCGGCACCGCCCGCTTCTTCCGGCAGGAGGTGGCCGAGCAGATCCAGGCCGCGATGCGCCGCGTGGCGGAAGGTGTCGCGACCGGCTTCGGCGCCCGGGCGGAGCTCGACTTCCGGCTGATCTTCGCGCCCCTCAACAACGACCCGGAGGCGACGACGGCGCTGGCCGATGCGGCCGCGGAGCTGGTGGGCGAGGAGGCTGTCAAGCGCGACCGCGACCCGGTGATGGGTTCGGAGGATTTCAGCTTCATGCTGGAGAAGGCGCCGGGCGCCTATATTCATGTCGGCAACGGCCCGGGGGCGGCGGCGCACAATCCGCACTACAACTTCAACGACGAGGCGATCCCCTACGGCGCCTCGCTCTATGCACGGATCGTCGAGCGCAGCCTGCGCGGCTGAGGTGGAGCCCGCGCCGGGCCTTCCATCGGATCGGGTTCCGCCTCAGCGCAGCCCGACGATCCGGAGCGCCTTGTCGAGCAGGCTGGCGGGGCTGAAGCCGTGCACCTCCCACGCCTCGCCGTTGCGATCGACGGCGAAGCGCCGTTGCGGCGGTTCTCCCAGCCCCCAGAAGTCCAGGATGGCGTGGGGCGAGGAGAGCCCGACATCCAGCAGGAAGGGCCCGGCGCTGCCGGCGCGCCTCTCGCCCGTCCCGGCATGCAGCGGCACCCCATGCTCCATGGCGGGGATGCTGTGGATCTCCACCAGCGGGCGGTCCTCCCCCCTGCCCCAGGCGCGGTAGGTCTCGCCCGGTCGCGCCTCCTGGAGGGTGGGGTGCCCGATCTCCAGCCCGTGCAGATCGAGCCACTGCTTCAGCACCTCCTCCGCATTGCCCGGGCGGACCGTGGCATCGGCTTCGCCCTGCCAGACCGAGACACGGGGCCAGGGGCCCTGGTGCCGCGAGGCGGCGCGCACCGAGTCGCCCCGCTCGCCGGCACTGCGTTGCGGTGCCTGGAACATGGCCTCGAAAGCCTGGGGCACCGTGCTGGCCGCACCATAGGGCAGGCCGGCGAGGATCGCCCCGCCCGAGAAGACCTCCGGGTAGGTGGCCAGCATGACCGAGGTCATCGCGCCGCCCGCGGAAAGGCCCGCGATGAAGACCCGCCGCGGATCCAGCCCGTCATGCTCCAGCATCCAGCCGATCATTTGTCGGATGGAGAGGGCCTCCCCCGAATCGCGCCGGGTGTCCTCGGGCTCGAACCAGTTGAAGCAGAGATTGCCGTTGTTCTCCCGCCGCTGCTCCGGCATCAGCAGGCCGAAGCCGACCTGGCCGGCAAGGTCGGACCAGCCGCAGCCGTGGTCGAAGCCGGCCGCGCTCTGGGTGCATCCGTGCAGGGCCACGACCAGGGGCGCGCCGCGGGGCAGGTCCGGCGGCAGGAAGCGCAGCATCCGCAAGGCGCCGGGATTGCCGCCGAAGGCCGTGACCTCGGTGAGACGATCGGCCGTGGCTTCGGTGCCGGCCGGGTCCCGGAGCGGCGCCTCCGAGTTTCCTGTCATCAGCCGGGTCCAGCGTTGCCGCAGCCGTATCATTTCATCCAGGCCATGCAGGACGTCCGGCATCGTCGCTCCCGTGCGGGTGGTGGCGGGTTACATGTGGGGGGCGCGCATCATGTTGCAATGCAGCATACTCCACGCTGAAACCGATGCCTTGGTATTAAACTTCTGCAACAAGGCTCTTTGAGCCGAGGTTGACAGCCGCGGACCAGCGCCGGTTAGCTGCGACGCAGCACAGTCAGGAGGCTTCCATGCCCCAGTCCAGGACCATCCTCACGATCTGCGGCAGCCTGCGGAGCGGGTCCTACAACGCCGCGCTGGCGCGTGCCCTGCCGGCCCTGGCGCCGGAGGGCCTGCGGATCGTCGCCTCGCCCGGCCTGGACGAGATCCCGTCCTACAATGCGGATGTCCAGGGGGCGGGCTTTCCGGCTCCGGTCACCGCCCTGGGCGAGGCGGTGCGCCAGGCCGATGGCGTGATCTTCGTGACGCCGGAATACAACTACTCGGTGCCCGGCGTGCTGAAGAACGCCATAGACTGGCTCTCCCGCCTGCAGCCCGCGCCCTTCGCGGGCAAGCCCGTGGCCATTCAGTCCGCCTCGATGAGCGTGCTCGGCGGGGTGCGGGCGCAGTATCATCTGCGCCAGGTCCTGGTCTTCCTGGACGCGCTGGTGCTCAACAAGCCCGAGATCATGGTGGCCTCGGCCCAGGCGAAGTTCTCCGCCGAGGGAGAGCTGACCGACGCGGCGACGCGGGATTTCGTCAAGGCGCAGCTCGCCGCCTTCGCGGGCTTCGTCGACCGGTTCGGCGGCCGCTAAGCCCCGGGCTGGCTCGGAGCGCGGCAGGGATGGTACAAGGCCGTGGCCGCGCCGGCCCGGCCCGGCCGCCCCGACGCGAGTGAGCCCGATGCGCCCCTTCCGCCCTTTCCGCCCTTCGCGCTCCTGGGCGCTGGCGCTGCTGCTGGCCCTGTCGGCCGCGGCGCATCCCGTCCGCGCCGCCGGGCTGGTCTATGTGCTGAACTCCGGGGACGCCACCATCCAGGTGCTGGATGCCGAGACGCGGGCGGAGCGGCGCCGTATCCCCGTCCTGCGGGAGGTGCACCATCTTTCCCTGACGCCGGACGGCCGGTTGCTGATGGTGGGCGACTCCGGCGCGAACGAGATGCTGTTCATCGATCCGGGCACCGGCGAGGTGCTGCGGCGCGAGGCCCTGTCCAATCCCTATCATCTGGGCTTCAGCCCGGACGGGCAGATCCTGACCATCACCAGCCTGCGCCGCGATCAGGTGGACATCTACCGCTGGACTGGCGAGGCGCTGGAGCTGGTGAAGCGGCTGAACATGCCCGACATGCCGAGCCACCTCGCCTACAGCCCGGACGGCAAGGTGGTCTATGTGACGCTCCAGGGCACCGGCAATATCGCCGCGGTCAGCCTGGAGACGCTGGAGCCGCTCTGGAGCCTGGATGTCGGGCCGGAGCCCGCCGGCATCATCTGGCACAACGGCCGGCTGCTGGTCGGCATCATGGGCAGCGACCACATCGCCGTGATCGATCCCGAGACACGGAGCGTCGAGCGCACCATCACCATCGCGCGGGGTGCCCATGCGCTGTTCCCGGCGCCGAATGGCGGCCCGATCTACGTCACCAGCCGGGTGGACAGCCGCATCACCCTCCTCGATCCGCAGACGCTGGCGGTGACGCGGAGCTGGAAGATCCCGGGTGGGCCGGACTGCATCAGCATCGATCCGCAGGGGCGGCTCTGGGTGACGCTGCGCTGGCAGGGCCGCATCGGCATCGTCGACCCGGAAACCGGCCGGATGGAGACGCAGCGCGTGGGCCGCTCGCCGCATGGCATCCTCTATGCGGGCAGCGGCGGCACGGCGGGCGACAGGCCGGCCGCCCCCACCCCGTGACCCCGCCCGTCATGCCCGGCCGCCGGTCGCTGCTGGCGGCGCTGGGAATGGCCGCCGGCCCCGCCGCCCGCCCCGCCGCCGGACAGTCCCTGGCGCGGCCCGCCCTGCCGCAGTGCCGCGCCGGCACCCTCTACCTGACGATCGACACGGGATGGGGGCGCGAGGCCGAGATGATCGCCGCGGCGATGCGCCGCCACGAGGTCCGTGCCACCCTCTTCCTGGCCCATGAGCCGGATTTTCGCGGCGATCGGACGCTGGGGCCGGGCTGGGCCGGATTCTGGCGGGCGCGGGTCGCCGAGGGCCATGCCTTCGCCAGCCATACCTGGCGCCACTGGTATCTCGGCACCGACCCCGGGCCCGGCCTGGTGCGTTACGCGTCGCGCCGGGGCGAGGGCAGCGAGACGCTGGATCAGGCCGGGTTCTGCGCCGAGCTGGCGCGGCCGATGGATGCGCTGCGCGCCATCGCGCCCGAGGCGCGCATCCTGCCGCTCTGGCGCGCCCCCGGCGGCCGTACCTCCCCCAACGCGCTCCGCCTCGCGGCCGCCTGCGGACTGCGGCACCAGGGGTGGACGGCGCGGGGCTTCCTCGGCGACGAGCTGGACAGCGCCCGCAGCCCGAATGCCGCGCTGCTGGCCCAGGCCCTGAGGCAGATCCGCGACGGCGAGGTCCTGCTGATGCATTGGGGGGTCCGCAGCCGGCGGGAGCCCTTCGGCCAGGTCTTCGAGGATCTGCTGACGGGGCTGCTGGCCCGGGGCTTCTGCTTCGCGCCGCTGCCGCCGCAGGGTATATGACAGCGTCACCGGAGCGAGGGGAGGGCGGGGCATGCTGGATGCGCTGCGGGATGCCTGGGATGGCCTGAACGGCTGGATCTTCGAGACCCTCGTGCAGCCCGCGCTCTATGCCGCGGGCCTGATGGAATGGGCCGAGGACGCCTTCGACTGGATCAACTTCGCCCTCTTCGGCCTGCTCCAGGTGGTGATCATCTACGCGGTCTGTCGCCCGCTGGAGGCCTGGCAACCCGTGGAGCCACGCGCCGACCGCCGCAGCATCCGCACCGATATCCTCTACACCCTGCTGACGCGGCTGGGCCTGCTGCCGCTGATCGCCTTCGTCGCCTTCTCGTCGCTCGGCGCCCGGCTGTCCGGCCTGGTGGCCGAGAGCGGCTGGGTGCCGCCGACGCTGGAGACGCTGTTCCCCATCCTGCGCGAATGGCCGCTGCTGGCGCTCGGCGTCTACATCGTCGTGCTGGACTTCGGGGAGTACTGGCGGCACCGCTTCCAGCACATGTTCGGCTGGTGGTGGGCGCTGCATGCCATCCATCACGCGCAGCGGCAGATGACCTTCTGGACGGATGATCGCAACCACATCCTGGACGACGTGATCGGCGCCGTCTGGTTCGGCGGCATCGCCCTGCTGATCGGCGTGCCGCCGGGGCAGTTTCCCATCGTCGTCGTGGTGCTGCGCTTGGCGGAGGCGATGAGCCACGCCAATGTCCGCCTCTCCTTCGGCCGGGTCGGCGAGCGTCTGCTGGTCTCGCCGCGCTTCCACCGGCTGCATCACGGCGTGCTGGGCTCGGGCGAGTCGGGCAGGAACTTCGCCGTGCTGCTGCCGGTCTGGGACTGGATCTTCGGCACCGCCGACTTCCGGCGCGATGTTTTCCCGCGCACCGGGGACCCGGATCTGCCGGAGGAGATGGCGACGGGCGGATGGCTGCGGCAACAGGCCGTGGGGCTGCGCCGCATGGGCGCGGCGCTGTTCGGCCGGAGCTGACACCCGCCGGGGCAGGCACCTTTGGCCGAGCGGACCCCCTCAGGCGGAAGGTCCCACCCGGTGCTGGCGCAGGATGCGGCCGGTCGCCGCGTCCACCTCCGCCAGGCTGACCTCATAGCCCCAGAGCGAGGCCAGCAGCTCCAGCGTCACCCGTGCGTCGTTCTCCACCAGCAGATGGCCCGACTGGGTGCGGTGCTCCAGCATCAGCCGCCGGTCGCCGCCGAGGTCGACATCCACGACCAGGATCTCGGGCGCCATGCGGCCGATCTCGTAGGTGCCGGCGAGGGAGCGGCGGATCTGGCGATAGCCCTCCTCGTCATGGATGGCATCGACCGTCAGATGCGGGCGGGCATGCTCGTCACGCAGGCGGAACAGCCGGAAGTCGCGGATGACCTTGGGCGAGAGGTACTGCAGCAGGAAGCTCTCGTCCCGGTATTCGGACCAGGCGTGGCGCAGGGTGCCGAAGGGGTCCCGGTTGCCGGCGAAGTCGGGGAACCAGCGCCGGTCCTCCGCCGTCGGCTCGGTACAGATGCGCTCGATGTCGCGCATCACCGCGAAGCCCAGCGCATAGGGATTGAAGCCGCCGAAGCGCGGATCGTCGAAATCCGGCTGCGTCAGCACATTGGCGTGGGAGGACAGGAACTCCAGGAAATGCCCGTCATGGATCCGGCCCTGCTGATGGAACCGGTTCATGATGTAGTAGTGCGTCCAGGTGGCGCAGCCCTCGTTCATCACCTTGGTCTGGCGCTGCGGGTGGAAGTACTGCGAGATCAGCCGGACGATGCGCAGGATCTCCCGCTGCCAGGGCGCCAGGCGGGGGCCGAACTTCTCCAGGAAGTAGAGCAGGCTCTCCTCTGGCAGGCGCAGCCGCCGCTGCCGCTCGGCGACCGGGTCGGCCGCGGCGGGGGCAGCGCCGGTCTGCGGCAGGGTGCGCCAGAGATCGTTGAAGACCCGCTCGTCATGCTCCCGGCGCTCGCGCTCGCGCTTCTCCTCCGCCTTGAGGTCGAGCGGCTTGCCGGCGGTCGGGTGATGCACGCCCTGCGCCGAGAGGGCATGGGCGGCATCCAGGATCCGCTCCACCGCGGCGCGGCCGTGGCGTTCCTCGCAGCGGGCGATGAAGCCGCGGGCGAATTCCAGATAGTCCAGGATGCCGGAGGGATCGGTCCATTCCTGGAACAGCCGGTTGTTCCGGAAGAAGTGGTTGTGGCCGAAGGCGGCGTGGGAGATGACCAGCGCCTGCATCGTGGCGCTGTTCTCCTCCATCAGATAGCTGATGCAGGGCCTGCTGTTGATGACGATCTCATAGGCCAGGCCCTGCAGGCCCTTCCGGTACAGGCCCTCGTGCTGCATGAAACGCTTGCCGAAGGACCAGTGCTGGTACATCAGCGGCATGCCGTTCGAGGCATAGGCATCGAGCATCTGCTCGGCGGTAATGACCTCGATCCGGTTCGGATGGACCGAGAGGCCAAGCTCCTTCTCGGCGATCTCCTCGGCGGCGTCATGAATGCGGCGCAGCGTGCCGAAATCCCAGTCCGCGCCCTCGAACAGCAGCCCATCCCCGCTCATGGCGCGCGCTCCCTCGCCCGGGCCTCGCCGCGCGAGAAGAGGCTGCGGAAGACCGGGAAGATGTCGCGCTGTTCCGAGACGCGGCGCAGCGCCAGCCGCTCGGCCCGCGCCGCCAGCCCGGCATAGCCGCGCCAGAGGTCGCTGGTGCGGTGCAGCAGCGCCTCGGGCGTGCCGATCTCGATATAGGCGTAGTGCTGCACGGCCGGCAGGATCTCGGCCTCCAGCAGGGCGACGGCGTGGCCCGTGTCGCTCGGATGGTTGTCGCCGTCCGAGGCCTGGGCGCCGTAGATATTCCATTCCGTGGCCGGGTAGCGCTCGCGCTGGATACGGATCATCTCCGTCAGCGCCGAGGAGACCACCGTACCGCCGGTGCGCGGATCGTGGAAGAAGGCATCCTCGTCCACCTCCTGCGCCGTCTCGGTGTGGCGGATGAAGACCAGGTCGACGCGCTTGTAGCGCCGCTCCAGGAAGACGTTCAGCAGCAGGAAGAAGCGCTTGGCCATCTCCTTCATCGGCTCGGTCATCGAGCCGGACACGTCCATCAGGCAGAACATCACCGCCTTGGAGGAGGGGCGGGGCACCTGCTCGAAATTGCGGTAGCGGATGTCGATCGGGTCGATGAAGGGCACCCGGCCACGCCGCCGCATCACCTCCTCCAGCTCCAGCCTGGCCGCTTCCAGTCGGGCGGGATCGGCGCCGCTCGCCTCCAGGGTCTCGATCTCCGCCTCCAGCGCCTCCGCCTCAGCCGGCTTTGGGCGGCGCAGCCCGATGCGGCGGGCGAGCGACTGGCGCATGGTGCGGCCGAGGTCGAGCTGGGCCGGATTGCCGGAGACGGTGAAGCCGGCGCGGGACGGGGCGGGCTTCTCCATGTCCTTGATCTGGCGCTTCACCAGATCGGGCAGTTCGAGATCGTCGAAGAACAGGTCGAGGAACTCGTCACGGGTCAGCAGGAAGCGGAAGCTGTCCTCGCCATCGCCCTGGCCGGCGCCGGGACCGCTGCCACCACCCCCGCCGCCGCCGCCCGGCGGGCGGGGGATGCGGTCGCCGGTGGAAAAACTCTTGTTGCCGGGCAGGACATGCTCGCGCGCGCCGCCGCTGAAGACCGTGTGGAAGCCTGGCTCGGCCAGCGTCCTGGCCGGAACGGTCACCGCCTCGCCGCGCCCGTCCTCGCCCTTGCCCGCATCCCGCAGCGAGCGCGCGGCGATAGCCGCCTGGGCCGCGCGGGTCACGGCCGCCTTGGCCCGGTTGAGCACGCGGACCCGGTTCTCGAGGCTCTTGCCGTGGGGGTTGGGCCGTCGGTCGATGATGTCCAAGTCGGACGCCTCCCTCTGGTGGCCTCAGGCCGACTGCTTCACGCGCATGTACCATTCGACCAGGCGGCGGACCTGGCGCTCGGTATAGCCGCGCGCGACCATCCGGCTGACGAATTCGTCATGCTTCCGCTCGGTGTCCCCATCCTTCTTGGAGCCGAAGGAGATCACCGGCAGCAGATCCTCCACCTGGCTGAACATGCGCTTCTCGATCACCTCCCGCAGCTTCTCATAGGAGGTCCAGGACGGGTTGCGGCCGCCATGGTTGGCGCGGGCGCGCAGCGCGAACTTGACCACCTCGTTGCGGAAGTCCTTCGGATTGGCGATCCCGGCGGGCTTCTCGATCTTGGTCAGCTCCTGGTTCAGCAGGTCGCGGCTCATCAGCTGACCGGTGTCGGGGTCCTTGAAGTCCTGGTCCTCGATCCAGGCATCCGCGTAATCCACGTAGCGGTCGAAGAGGTTCTGGCCGTAGTCGTGGTAGCTTTCCAGATAGGCCTTCTGGATCTCGTGACCGATGAACTCGGCGTAGCGCGGCGCCAGCTCGCCCTTGATGAAGGCGAGGTACTGCCGCTCCACATCATCGGGGAACTGCTCGCGCTTCACCGCCTGCTCCAGCACATACATCAGGTGCACCGGATCGGCCGAGACCTCGGAGGGATCGTGGTTGAAGGCGGCCGAGAGCACCTTGAAGGCGAAGCGGGTGGAGATGCCCTCCATGCCCTCGTCCACGCCCGCGGCGTCGCGGTACTCCTGCATGGTACGCGCCTTGGGGTCGGTCTCCTTGATGTTCTCGCCGTCATAGACACGCAGCTTGGCGAAGATGGTGCTGTTCTCGTGCGGCTTCAGGCGCGAGAGGACGGAGAAGCGGGACAGCATCTCCAGCGTGTGCGGGGCGCAGGGCGCGCGGGCCAGCTCGGAGCCGCGGATCAGCTTGTCGTAGATCCGCGCCTCCTCGGTCGCGCGCAGGCAGTACGGCACCTTGACGACGCAGACGCGGTCGATGAAGGCCTCGTTGGTGCGGTTGTTCTTGAAGCTCTGCCACTCGGCCTCGTTGGAATGAGCGAGCACGATGCCGGTGAAGGGAATGGAGCCGATGCTTTCCGTGCCGACGTAGTTGTTCTCCTGCGTCGCCGTCAGCAGCGGGTGCAGCATCTTGATCGGCGCCTTGAACATCTCGACGAATTCGAGGAGCCCCTGATTCGCCCGGTTCAGGCCGCCGGAATAGGCATAGGCGTCCGAGTCGTTCTGGCTGAACTGCTCCAGCTTGCGGATATCGACCTTGCCGACGAGGGAGGAGATGTCCTGGTTGTTCTCGTCGCCAGGCTCGACCTTGGCGATGGCGATCTGCCGCAGGCGGGAGGGGTAGAGCTTGACCACGCGGAAACGCGAGATGTCGCCGTCGAACTCGTCGAGCCGCTTGATCGCCCAGGGCGAGGCGATGCCCGAGAGGCGGCGGCGCGGGATGCCGTAATCGCCCTCCAGCATGGCGCCCATGCGCTCGGGGTCGAAGAGGCCGAGCGGGCTCTCGAAGACCGGGCTGAGCGCGTGGCCGGCCTTCAGCACATAGATCGGCTGCTCCTCCATCAGCGCCTTCAGCCGCTCGCCCAGCGAGGACTTGCCGCCGCCGACCGGGCCGAGCAGGTAGAGGATCTGCTTGCGCTCCTCCAGCCCCTGCGCGGCATGGCGGAAATACGCCACGATACGCTCGATCGTGTCCTCCATGCCGTGGAACTCGCTGAAGGCCGGGTAGAGCCGCATGGTCCGGTTCATGAAGATGCGGCCGAGCCGCGCGTCGCGCGCGGTGTCGACGAGCTGCGGCTCGCCGATGGCCTTCAGCATCCGCTCGGGCGCCGAGGCATAGAGGCTGGGGTCGTCACGGCACGCTTTCAGCCACTCCGCCAGGGACATGTCCTGCTCGCGGCGGTCCGCTTGCAGGGAGGCGTGGAGGCGGAAGAGGTCGTCAGCATGTCCCATTTGTCTCGCTCCTACCTTCGCGGTGGTCCGGGCGGCGGTGGTCTTGATCGCGCCGCCCGTCAGCGTGCTCGTTCAGCGTTTCCGGGAGCCGGGCGGCGACGCCGCCTCGCCTCCGATTCCTCCGGCCTCCGGCCCTGGCATGGCCCTCGCGTCCCGTCTCCGCCGGCGGCGCCTTCGCGCCGGGAGGGGAAGACCCGGGCCGGCTTCCGCAGTGCAGCGTAATCCGCAAATCTGTCATGCTGCACACGAAAAGGTGTAATTCGGCAAAATTCGTTCAACCTGTGCCTTCGGCACCACGCCGGCCGGGCGGCGTACCGAACCCTGGAAAAGAATCTGGGTCGGAAATGGAATGCCGCAAGCGCGCGGCGCCCCTGACCAGCCAATACGGCCTCTTGGGCCGGCCGGCCGGCCGCCATCCTCACCCCTGGCGGGGTGCTCGCGGAATGGGATGTCCGTGCCGCATGAAGCCTTCAATCGCATCACTCGAGAGGCATCCGGCGGTTCGGCGGGATCGCCGGTCCCGCACGGGACGCCATCGGCGGAAAGCGTGCCATGAGATTCCCATGGGCGCGACAGATGTTACATCGTCGTGGCAGAAAGCCGGGACATCATCCCGGAAACGCACGATCGAACGGGAGGAAGGGAGAGAGGATGCAGGAGCAGGACACGCCATTGCTGGTCCGGCGCCAGGGCGCCGTCGTCCGGCTGGTGCTGAACCGTCCGGCGCGGCGCAACGCGCTGAGCGCGGACCTCATCGCCCGGCTGCGCGAGGCGCTGGAGTCGCTGCGGCGGGATGCGGGCGCGCGCATCGTCGTGGTCAGCGGCGCGGGTGGCCATTTCTGCGCCGGGCTGGATCTGGGCGAGGTGGGGGCGGCGGAGGCCACCGACGCCAAGCTGGCGGCGCAGCTCGAACGCAACCGCAGCATCGGCGCCTGCTTCGAGGCGCTCGCCGCCCTGCCGCAGGTGGTCATCGCCCAGGTGGAAGGCTCGGTCTATGCGGGAGGCCTGGGCTTCGTCTGCGCCGCCGACATCGCCCTGGCCGACGCCTCCGCCCGCTTCGCCGCGCCCGAGGTGCGGCGTGGCCTGGTGCCGGGACAGATCCTGCCCTGGCTGGTGCGCCGCATGGGCCGGAGCGCCGCCACGCGCCTGGTGTTGCAGGCGGGCGTCCTCGATGCCGGCGCCGCGGCGCGGGCGGGGCTGGTGCATGAGGCGGTAGAGGATGCCGCCGCGCTCGACCGGCGCGTGGCCGAGGTGATCGCGGAGCTGCTGCAGGGCGCGCCCGGGGCGCTGGCGGAGACCAAGCGGCTGATCGCCGCCCTGGGCCCGGTCTCCCCCCCGGCCTATGCGGAGACCGCGGCGCAGGCCTTCGCCCGCGCCGCGGCCGGGGAGGCCGAGGAGGGCATCGCCGCCTTCCGCGAGAAGCGCCCGCCCGCCTGGACGCGGGGCTGAGCCGCGGCGGCAGCGGGGGAGGGACGGTTTGCCGGCCACCGGCCGCCCCTATATCGCGTCGCACAATGCCCCTGCTCCCCGCTCCCGGCTCCGAGACGCTCATGCCCTGTCCATCGCCACACCTGCCGCGACCGGCGCGGCGGCACGCCTTCCCGACGGACGGCGCCGCGCGGCGGCCGACGTGACGGCGAGCGGTCAGGAGAGGGCCGAGGCGCGCCTCGGCCAGGGGATGGACGGCGCCATGGTCCTGGTCTTCGCCCTGGCCTGCGGCGCCATGGTGGCCAACCTCTACTACGCCCAGGCGCTGATCGGGCTGATCGGTCCGGCCCTGAGGCTGCCCGACAGCCTCGCCGGCCTCACCGTCACCGTGACGCAGCTGGGCTATGGCGCCGGGCTGCTCCTGCTGGCCTCGCTCGGCGACCTGGTGGAGAATCGCCGGCTGATCCTGCTCACCGTGGGCGGCACCGGCCTGGGGCTGGCGGGCATCGCCGTATCGGGCTCGGCCGCCGGTTTCCTCGCCGCCTCCTTCGTGGTGGGCTTCTGCGCCGTGGGCGCGCAGGTGCTGATCCCGCTCGCCGCGCACCTCGCCGAGGAGCGGAACCGGGGCCGGGTCATCGGCAATATCATGGGCGGGCTGATCGGCGGCATCATGCTGGCCCGGCCGGCGGCCAATATGGCGGCGGCCGGCTTCGGCTGGCGCGCCATCTTCTGGTTCTCGGCCGGACTGATGCTGGTGATCCTGGCGATGCTCTGGCGCATCCTGCCGCGTCGGTCTCCGCGCAGCGGCCTGCACTATGGCCAGATCCTGGTCTCGACGCTGCATCTGCTGGCCCGGCAGCGGGTGCTGCAGCGCCGGGCCGCCTATCAGGGCCTGGTCTTCGCCATGTTCAACCTGTTCTGGACGGCCGTGCCGCTGCTCCTGGCCGGGCGCTTCGGCCTGGACCAGCGCGGCATCGCCCTCTTCGCCCTGGCCGGGGCGGGGGGCGCGCTCGCCGCGCCACTGGCCGGGCGGCTGGCCGACCGGGGCCTGGTCTGGCAGGCCACCGGCCTCGCCCTGCTGGGGCTGCTGCTGGGCTTCCTGGCCGCCGGCTGGATGGCGGCGGCCGGCTGGCTGCTGGGCCTGGCCGTCGTCGCCGTGCTGCTCGATGCCGCGACCCAGACCAATCAGGTGGCCGGCCAGCGGGTGATCTACAGCCTGGCCGCCGAGGCGCGGAGCCGGCTGAACGCCGGCTACATGACGGTGGTGTTCCTTTGCGGCGCGGCGGGCTCCTGGCTCGGCGCCTTCACCTTCACCCATGGCGGCTGGTGGGCGACCGTGCTGACCGGTGCCGGCCTTGCCGTGATGGCGCTGCTGATCTTCGCCACGGAGCGGCGGCCCCGGTAGCGGGGCCCGGTAGCGAGAGCCCGGTAGCGGGGCCCCGGCTTCCGGGCGCCCTTTCCCGCGGGCGCGATCCGCGTCAGCATGGCGGCGGCGTCCTCCGCCCGGCGGGCCTGGCCCACGGGACCGGCACGACTGCCACACCCGGCCGCGACGGCGCGGCCCCCCAAGGATTGCGCGCGATGGGCGATACCCCCAGGATCATGCTGCTGACCGGCGCCAGCCGCGGCATCGGCCATGCCACGGTCAAGCGGTTCCAGAGCGAGGGCTGGCGCATCCTCAGCGTCTCGCGGCAGCCCTTCTCGGAGGAATGTCGCTGGCCGGGCGCGCGCTGGGGCCATATCCAGGCCGACCTGTCCAACCCCGACCAGGTGCAGGCGCTGATCGCCGAGGTGCGCGAGCGCCTGCCGGGCGGCCGGCTGCATGCCCTGGTCAACAATGCCGGCATTTCCCCCAAGGGGCCGGGCGGCGCGCGGCTTGGCGCGCTGGACAGCGACCATGCCGTCTGGACCTCGGTCTTCAACGTCAACCTCTTCTCCACCGCCGCCCTGGCCCGCGGGCTCTTCCCGGAGCTGAAGGCGGCCGGTGGCAGCATCGTCAACGTCACCTCCATCGTCGGCTCCCGCGTGCATCCCTTCGCCGGCGCGGCCTATGCCTGCTCGAAGGCGGCGCTGGCGGCGCTGACGCGGGAGATGGCGCATGAATTCGGCGCCCATGGCATCCGGGTGAACGCCATCGCGCCCGGCGAGATCGACACCGCGATCCTTTCCCCGGGCACCGAGGAGATCGTCGAGCGGCAGATCCCGATGCGCCGCCTCGGCCGGGCGGAGGAGGTGGCCGAGACCATCCTCTTCCTCTGCTCCGCCGCCTCCTCCTACGTGAACGGGGCGGAGATCCACATCAACGGCGGCCAGCACGTCTGAGCCACGCAGGCGGAAGGTCGCGCATGCTCAAGGGACTCCATCCCTATCTGACGCCGGAGCTGCTGCGGGTCCTGGCCGCCATGGGCCATGGCGACACGCTGGTCCTGGCCGACGCCAACTTCCCCGCCGCCGCCCGGGCGCGCCGCCTGCTGCGCTTCCCCGGCCTCGAGGCCGATGCCGTGCTGCGCGCCATCCTGACCGTCCTGCCGATCGACGACTTCATCGACGACCCGGTGCGGGTCATGGCCGTGGTGGGCGATCCGGCGGCGCGGCCCGAGGCGGTCCAGGCCTTCGCCGCCGTCCTGGCCGAGGCCGGCGCGCCGCCGCCCGTGGCCATCGAGCGCTTCGCCTTCTACGAGCAGGCGGGCGCGGCCTTCGCCATCCTGCAGACCGGCGAGCGGCGGCTCTACGGCAACATCCTGCTGACCAAGGGCGTCATCGCGCCATGAGCGGCTGGGTCGATGCCCACCACCATGTCTGGCGCCTGTCGCGCGGCGGCTATGGCTGGCTGCGGCCCGAGCTGCCGATCCATCGCGACTACGGGCTGGAGGATCTGCGGCCTCAGCTCGGCCCCGTCGACACCACCGTGCTGGTCCAGGCCGATGCCACCGAGGCCGAGACCGCCTTCCTGCTGGAGGTGGCGCGCGGCTCCGGCGGGCTGGTGCGCGGCGTGGTGGGCTGGACCGACCTTGCCGCGCCCGGGGCGCCGGCGCGCATCGCCGCCCTGGCCGCCGATCCGTGGCTGAAAGGGCTGCGGCCGATGCTGCAGGACCTCCCAGAGGCCGACTGGATCCT
The DNA here is from genome assembly GCF_054073225.1 of Teichococcus aerofrigidensis. Taxonomy (NCBI): domain Bacteria; kingdom Pseudomonadati; phylum Pseudomonadota; class Alphaproteobacteria; order Acetobacterales; family Roseomonadaceae; genus Roseomonas; species Teichococcus aerofrigidensis. The sequence goes on along the minus strand of NZ_JBSXMU010000022.1, from coordinate 5,328 downwards.
GCGGCCGGAGGTGCGGCCCGGGCTGGAGGCGATGGCGCGGCACGGGCTGCGCCTGGACCTGCTGTTGCGCGCCGACCAGCTCGGCCTCGTGCCGGTCCTGGCACGGCGCCACCCGGATCTGCCGATGGTGATCGACCATGGCGCCAAGCCACCGATCCGCGAGGGATGCTGGCATCCCTGGGCCAGCCGGCTGGCCGCCGCCGCCGCCATGCCCTCGGTCCATTGCAAGCTCTCCGGGCTGGTGACCGAGGCCGCGCCGGCCTGGACGGAGCAGGAGCTGGAGCCCTGGGCCCGGCATATGCTGGCCTGCTTCGGGCCGGAGCGGATGATCTGGGGCAGCGACTGGCCGGTGCTGGAACTGGCGGGGAGCTATCCCGCCTGGCAGGACGTCACCTCCAGGCTGCTGGCGCGATGCACCGGGGCCGAGCGCGCCGCCGTGCTGGGCGGCAACGCGCGCCGCTTCTACGGCCTGGGCTGACACGGCCGGGCCGTGTGGCCGGCGAGGTCCCCCCTCTGGCCAGCCGGCCCGATCCGGCCCACCCTGCGCGCTCCCGCCCCGCCGATGGAGGCCCCGCGCCGCGCCATGACCGCTCCCGCTTCCCCTGCCCCGGTCGCCCTGCCTGAACTGCTGCGGCTGGGTGCCGTGCCCCTGGCACGGATGATCCGCGCGCGCGAGATCTCCGCGGTCGAGCTGATGCGCGCCTGCCTCGGCCATGTCGCGGCGGTGAACCCGGTCTGCAACGCCATCGTCTCGCTGCGCCCGGAAGAGGAGCTGCTGGCCGAGGCCGAGGCGGCCGACCGTGCCGTGGCGGCGGGGACGGCGGTGGGGCCGCTGCACGGCCTGCCGCAGGCGATCAAGGACCTGGCGGCCACCCGCGGGCTGCGGACCACCCTGGGCTCGCCGCTCTACCGCGACCAGGTGCCCCAGCAGGACGCCATCTTCGTCGCGCGCATGCGGGCCGCCGGCGCGATCCTCATCGGCAAGACCAACGTGCCGGAGTTCGGCTACGGCTCCAACACCTACAATCCGGTCTTCGGCGTGACGCGCAACGCCTACGACCCCTCGCGCATCGCCGGCGGCTCGAGCGGCGGCGCCGCGGTGGCCCTGGCCCTGCGCATGCTCCCGGTGGCCGATGGCAGCGACATGGGCGGCTCCCTCCGCAACCCGGCCGCCTACAACAACGTCTTCGGCTTCCGTCCCTCGCAGGGCCGCGTGCCGGCCGAGAATGCCGACCCGTTCTACACCCAGATGTCCACCGACGGGCCGATGGCGCGCAGCATCGCGGATCTCGCCATGCTGCTCTCGGTGCAGGCGGGGCGCGACGAGCGCGTGCCGCTCTCGCTGGAGGATCCCGGCTTCCGCTTCGAGGACCGGCTGGACTTCGACCCCGCCGGCCGCCGCCTCGCCTGGCTGGGCGATCTCGGCGGCCACCTGCCGTTCGAGGCGGGCATCCTCGAGCTCTGCGAGCGGGCCTGCGCGCGCTTCACGGCGCTCGGCGCCAGGGTCGAGGCGGCCCGGCCCGACTTCGACCCGGAGCGGCTGTGGCGCGCCTGGGTGGTGCTGCGCCAGCACAGCATCGGCGGCAAGCAGCGCGGCCTGATCGAGGACCCAGCGACGCGCGACCTGGTGAAGCCGGAGGCACGCTGGGAGATCGAGGGAAGCCTGCGCCTGTCCGCGAACGACGTCTACGACGCCGGCGTGGCGCGCGGCGCCTGGTACCAGGCGCTGCAGGCCCTGTTCCACCACCATGATTTCCTGCTGCTGCCGACGGCCCAGGTCTGGCCCTTCGATGCCGGGGAGCACTGGCCGAAGGCCATCGCGGGCCGCGCCATGGACAGCTATCACCGCTGGATGGAAGTGGTGGTCGGCGCCACCATGGCCGGCTGCCCCGCGATCAGCGTGCCTGCCGGCTTCTCGCCCGAGGGCCTGCCGATGGGCCTGCAGATCATCGGCCGGCCGCGCGACGATCTCGGCGTGCTGCGGATGGCGGCGGCCTATGAGACGCTCTGCCCCGAGCTGACCCGCCTGCCGCCGATGATCGCCGGATGAGCGTCCGGCGGGGGAGGGGCCTGCCGGTTCCTTGTGCCGCGGCGCCGAACGTGCTGGAAACGCTGGAAAGCCTTCCCCGAAGCCTCGGCCAGGAGCGGAACCGATGAACAGCCCGACCCCGACCGGACGCCCTTCCCCCGAGCCCCGCGCGCCGGCGGATGCGATGCCGCGGCTGGTCGGCGACATCGGCGGCACCAATGCCCGCTTCGCGCTCTGCGGCCCGGATGGACAGGTGCGGGAGGAGCGCAAGCTGCCGGTCGCCGACCATCCTGGGCTGATCGAGGCGGCCGAGGCCTATCTGGCGGGGCGCAAGGTGCGGGATGCCGTCTTCGCCGTGGCGACGCCGGTGCTGGGCGATACCGTCGCCTTCACCAACAGCGCCTGGCGTTTCTCGATCCGCGCGGCGCGGGAGCGGCTCGGCCTGCGCGACCTCGCCGTCATCAACGACTTCGTCGCCCAGGCCACCGCCATCCCGGCGCTCGGCGGCGAGGATCTCCGCGCGCTGAAGCCGGGCGAGGCGAAGGCCGGGCGGCCGAGGCTGGTGATCGGCCCCGGCACCGGCCTCGGCGTCGCCTTCCTGCTGCCCGACGGCCCGGCCTCCGGTGGCCGGGGATGGCGCGTGGCGCCGAGCGAGGCGGGCCACGCCTCCTTCGCGCCGCAGGACGCGCTGCAGGCCGAGCTGCTGCGGCGGCTGCGGGAGATCCATGGCGGCCATGTCTCGGCCGAGCGGCTGGTCTCCGGGCCCGGCCTGTTGCAGACGGCGCGGTCATTGGCGGAGATCCGCGGCGCCGCCATCCGCTACGAGACGCCGCGCGATGTCTCGGACCGCGCCGCCGCCGGCGACTGTCCGACCTCGGCCGAGGCGGTGCGGCTGTTCTGCTTCCTGCTGGGCTCGGTGGCCGGCAACTACGCTCTGACCCTGCTGACCGAGGGCGGCGTGCATGTCACGGGCGGGCTCTGCCGCAACCTCGGCCCCCTGCTCGACAGGGAGGAGCTGATCCGCGGCTTCACCGCGAAGGGTCGTTTCTCGGGCTATCTGGAAACCATCCCGATCGGGCAGGTGTTGCGCCCGCATACCGGGCTGCTGGGCGCCGCCCTGCATCGCCACGTCTAGATCAGGGAGCGCGCCGATGCCGGGCAGCGAGACCGGAGGCGAGGAGAAGGGGGTCCGCCTCGTCTTCGACGGGCACGCCATCGAGGCACGGGCGGGCCTTTCCCTGCTGCAGGCCTGGATCGGCGCCGGGCTGCCCCTGACGGAGAATGTCGGCTGCCTCGGCCAGGGCGTCTGCGGCGCGTGCCGGGTGCTGGTGCGGCGGACGGGCGAGCGCATCGCCGGCACCGCCCTGGCCTGCGAGGTGGTGGCCGAGGAGGGGATGCAGGTCGCCTTCATCGATCATTTCCCGGCCCGGCGGCCGCATGCCTACGACCTCGAGGCGCTGGGCGACAGCTGGTCCATCCCCGAGCAGATCGATCGCGTCTTTCCCGAGGCGCGGCACTGCCGCCATTGCAGCGGCTGCGACCGCGCCTGCCCCAAGGGGATCGAGGTGCAGCGGATGGTCAACCTGGCCGCCGAGGGCCAGGTCTTCGCGGCGGCCGGGCTCTTCGACCACTGCGTCATGTGCAACCTCTGCGTCGCCGCCTGCCCGGAGCATATCGACCCCGCGCATCTCGGCCAGTTCGCCCGCCGGATGAGCGCCGCCCTGACCCTGCGCCCGGCCGACCTGATGCAGCGGCTGCACGAGATCGAGGGCGGCGGCCAGCGGATCGACCCGGACGCGCCCGGGGCCCAGCCACCCGCAGCCCCGCCGACATGAGCGGCGGCCTGCCCTATGACGAGGCGATGCGGGCCTGGGCCGCCGCGGCCCCGGCGCCGGAGCGGGCCTGCCCCCTCGCCGTGCCGGAACTGCTGAAGGGCTTCCATCCCGATCATCGCCCCGGCGGGCTGGTGCCGCTGCGCGCCGGTCCGGATGCCGGGGCGACCGTGCCGCCCGAGCTGGCCGCGCTGCTCGAGGCGGATTCCCTGCTGGAGGACATCGACATCGCCGGGGCGCCGATCCTCGATGCCGACGTGCTGGTGCTCGGCGGCGGCGGGGCCGGGTGCGTCGCCGCGCTGACGGCGGCGCGGGCCGGCGCGCGGGTGCTGCTGGCCACCAAGCTCCGCATGGGCGATGGCAACACAGTGATGGCCGAGGGCGGCATCCAGGCGGCCGTGGGCGCCGAGGACAGTCTGCAGCGGCATTTCGAGGATACGCTGCGCGCCGGCCATTTCGCCGCCGACCGGGCGCTGGTCGCGGCCCTGGTGGGCGACGGGCCGGATTGCATCCGCTGGCTGATCCGCCAGGGCATGGGCTTCGACCTGACCGACGAGCGGCAGCGCATGGGCGGCACGCTGCTGCGCCGGAAGCCCGGCGGCGCCACGGCGGCGCGGCTGCTCTCCTACCGCGACTTCACCGGGCTCGAGATGATGCGGGCGCTGCGCGAGGCGGTGCTGCTGACCCCCGGCATCGCCCTGCTGGACCGCCATCCGGCGCTGGAGCTGCTGACCGACGACCGGGGCCGCTGCGGCGGCGCCGTCCTGCAGGATCTGGAGCAGGGGCGGCTGGTGCTGGCCCGCGCCGGCGCCACCATCCTGGCCACGGGCGGCGCCGGCCGGCTGCATCTCGCCGGCTTCCCGACCTCCAACCACTATGGCGCCACGGCGGACGGGCTGGTGCTCGCCTATCGCGCCGGGGCGCGCCTGCGCGAGGCGGACAGCTTCCAGTTCCACCCGACCGGCATCGCCTGGCCGCCGCACATGGAGGGCGCCCTGGTCAGCGAGGCGGCGCGCTCGGCGGGGGCGCGGCTGGTGAATGCGCGGGGCGAGCGTTTCGTCGCCGAGCTGGCGCCGCGCGACGTGGTGGCTTCCGCCATGCTGCGCGAACTGGCCGAGGGGCGCGGCGTCGTGCGCGACGGCCGGCACGGCCTCTTCCTCGATACGCCCAGCCTGGAGCGGGAGCAGCCGGGCATCCTAAGCCAGCGCCTGCTGACCCTGTCGCACCTCGCGCGTCGCGCCGGCTTCGATCCGGCGCGAGAGCCGTTCCTGGTGCGGCCGACGCTGCACTACCAGAATGGTGGCGTGGCGATCGACAGCGCCGGCCGGACCGCCCTGCCGGGCCTGCTGGCGGCGGGCGAGGTGACGGGCGGGCTGCATGGCCGCAACCGCATGATGGGCAATGCGCTGCTGGAGCTGGTCGCCTTCGGGCGCCGCGCCGGGGCGGCGGCCGCCGCCGGGGCGCCGG
>NZ_JBSXMU010000021.1:0-45896 GCF_054073225.1 Teichococcus aerofrigidensis | reverse complement strand
GCCCGCCGGTGCTGCGCTGGCTGCGGCCGCTGGTGCCGGCGGGCTGCGGCGCGCTGGCGGCGCTGGCCACCTGCCTGCTGCTCATGGGCCTCTCCTCCTGGCCGCGCGGCCCGGCGCCGGAGGAGGTGCTGGGCGCGCCGCGCCTGCTGGCGATGATGATGGAGAGCGGGGAATGAGGCCGTCCCGCTCCTGGCTGCTGCGGGGCGCCCTGGGTGCTTCCCTGGGCGCCTCCCTGGCGCTGAACCTGGTGCTCGGCTACCTGCTGCAGGCCGGGCCGCAGCGCGGGCCGGATGTCGATCGGGCGCAGGCCCGCATCGAGCGCGTCCTGTCCGAGCCCGACCGTCTCGTCTTCCACCGCGCCATGGAGGCCGGCCGGCCGGAATTCCAGGCCGCGCTGCGCGAGCACCGCCAGGGCCGGCCCGCCGTGGCCGAGGCGCTGGCGGCGGAACCTTTCGACCCCGAGGCGTTGCGCGCCGCCATGGCGCAATCCCGGGCACGCTGGCAATCCTTCAGCACATCGTTCGAGAACAGCATGATACAAGGCTTTGCCGCCATGTCGCCCGAGGGACGCAGGCGGGTCGCGGAGGATATGCGCGGGCGCGGCGGCCAGCGGAGTGGGCAGAAGTAAGGCATGCCCCTGTTGCCGGTACCGGGCCGTTTTCCGGCCATCCCGCTGCTGCTCAGCCTGCTCGCCGCCTGCGGCCCACGCCCCGAGCCGGTGCTCTCCGGCCTCGGCCCCGCGCCGGCCTTCCGGGCGGCCGATCCCGCCGCGCCGGTGCATTGGCCCGATCCCGAATGGTGGCGCGGTTTCCGCGCGCCGGAGCTGGACCGGCTGATGGCGCTCGCCATGCAGGGCAATTTCGATCTCGCCGCCGCCGCGGCGCGGGTGCGGCAGGCCGATGCCCAGCTCCGCATCACCGGCGCCGCCCTGCTGCCCACCGTGGGCGTCGATGCCGGCGTGACGCAGGCCCGCTCTGTGGCCAGCGGCGCCGCGCGCGACCGCAACTCGACGCGCTACGACGCCACGCTCTCGGCCAGCTACGAGGTCGATTTCTGGGGCCGCAACCGCTCCCTCGCCGAGGCGGCGGCGGCGGATGCGCGGGCCAGCCGCTTCGACGTCGGCACCGTGCTGCTGACCACGGAGGCTTCCGTCGCCAACACCTACTTCCAGGTCCTGGCGGCGCGCGAGGAATTGCGCACGCAGCAGGAGAACCTGGCGGCGGCCCGGCGCATCCTGGGCATCATCCGCCAGCAGGTGAACTTCGGCACCGCGACCGGCCTCGACCTGGCGCAGCAGGAGACCGTGGTGGCGCAGCTGGAGGCCAGCATACCGGGACTGCGGCAGACCGCCGACCAGGGGATCAATGCCCTGGCGCTGCTGACCGGGCAGCCGCCCGCCGCGCTGCGGGTGACGCCGGATGCCTTCGACCGGCTCGCGGTGCCGGCGGCGGCGCCCGGACAGCCGGCGGAGCTGCTGGCGCGGCGGCCGGACGTGCTCGCCGCCGAGGCCGCCCTGGCCGCCGCCAATGCCAATGTCGCCGCCGCCCGCGCCGCGCTGCTGCCGAACCTGACGCTCAGCGCCTCCGGCGGCGTGCAGTCGGCCGCTCTCGGAACGCTGCTGCGGCCCGAGGCGCAGTTCTTCTCCCTGGTGGCCGGGCTGGCGCAGACCGTCTTCGACGGTGGGGCGCTGCGCGGCCAGGTCGCGCTCAGCCGCGCCCAGGCCGAGGCGCTGCTGGTGGAGTACCGGCGCGCCATCGTCACCGCCCTGTCGGACACGGAGGACGCGCTGGTGGCGCTGCGCGACACCGCCGAGCAGGAACGGCTGCGCGGCGAGGCCAATGCGCGGGCGCAGCGCGCCTACGACATCGCCGAGGCGCAGCTGCGCGCCGGCACCATCGACCTGATCACCCTGCTCAACACCCAGCAGACCCTGTTCTCCACCCGCGTCAGCCTGGTGCAGGCGCGGCTCGCCCGGCTGCAGGCCGCCGTCGCGCTGTTCCGCGCGCTCGGCGGCGGCTGGCGGTGAGGACAGCGCCGCGGATGTCCCGATGACACGCTCCCGTATCCTCATCCTCCTCCTGCTGGTGCTCGGCCTCGCGGCGGGCGGCTGGTACTTCTGGCAGCAGCGGCAGGCGGCCTCGCCGGCGAGCCGCACGGCGGCGGGGACGGCGCCGGGACGGCCCGGCCAGGCCGGCAGCGGCCGCGGCGCCGCCATGGGGGGCATCCCGATCCCCGTCGCCGTCGCGGCCGCCGAACGGCGCGACCTACGGCTGACCCTCGATGTGCTGGGCACGGTCCAGGCGCTGAACGCCATCACCGTGCGCTCCCAGGTCAGCGGCATCCTGACGGAGGTGCCGTTCCACGAGGGGCAGGAGGTCGAGGCCGGGGCGGTGCTGGCCCGCATCGACGACCGCACCTACGCCGCCGCCCTGGCCCAGGCCGTCGCCAAGAAAGCCTACGACCAGGCGCAGCTCGAGAATGCGCGCACCGACCTGCGGCGCTACCAGGGACTGCTCGCCGCCAATGGCGTGACCCGCCAGCAGGTGGACACGCAGCGCGCCCAGGTGGCGATGTACGAGGCGCAGGTGGCGCAGGACCAGGCCGCCATCGACACCGCCCGCACCCAGCTCGACTACACGGTCATCCGCGCCCCCATCGCCGGGCGCGTCGGGCTGCGGCAGGTCGATCCGGGCAACCTCGTCGGCGCCGGCGACAGCACCGGCATCGTCTCGGTGACGCAGATGCGGCCGATCGGCGTGAACTTCACCATCCCGCAGGGCGAGCTGCCGCGCCTGCGCCGCGCCATGGCGGCGGGGCCGGTGACGGTGGAGACCATCCCGGAGGCGGGGCCAGGCCGGAGCGCCGCGCCGCTGCGCGGCACGGTGCAGACGGTGGACAACCAGGTCGACGCGGCGACCGGCACGGTGAAGGTCAAGGCGGTCTTCCCCAACGAGGAGACGAGCCTCTGGCCCGGCGCCTTCGTCAGCCTCCGCCTCGCCGTCGAGACCGTGCCGGACGCCGTGGTGGTGCCGCTGGTGGCCGTGCAGCAAGGGCCGAGCGGCCCCTATGCCTTCGTCGTCTCGCCCGAGGGCGACAGGGTGGGGCAACGCCCGCTGGTGCTCGGCGCCGTGACGCAGACGGAGGCGGCGATCCGCGACGGGTTGCAGGCCGGCGAGCGGGTGGTGATCTCGGGCGGGCTCCGGCTGAACGATGGCAGCAGCGTCGTCCTGGCTGACCCGGCCGCGCCGGCCGCGCCCACCGCCGGCGGCAGCCAGCCCCGCCGCCAGCGCCGCGCCGAAGCCGCGCCGTGAACATCTCCGCCCCCTTCATCGCCCGCCCCGTGGCCACCACGCTGCTGGCCGTCGCGGTGCTGCTAGCCGGCCTGTTCGGCTATCTCCGGCTGCCCGTGTCCTCGCTGCCGGAGGTGGATTTCCCGACCATCGAGGTGACCACCCAGCTGCCCGGCGCCTCGCCGGACACCGCCGCCGTGCTGATCACCGCGCCGCTCGAACGGCAGTTCGCGCAGATCGCCGGGCTGCAGGTGATGTCCTCCGTCAGCGGGCCGGGGGTCAGCCGCATCACCCTCCAGTTCCGCCTCGACAAGGATCTGGACGAGGCCGCGCAGGACGTGCAGGCGGCGCTGGACGCGGCGCGTGGCACGCTGCCCTCCACCCTGCCCTACCCGCCGGTCTACTCCAAGGTGAACCCGGCGGACCCGCCGGTCATCACCCTGGCCCTGACCTCCGACAGCCTGCCGATCATGCGACTGTCGGACCTCGCGGACACGCTGCTGGCGCAGAAGCTTTCCCAAGCGAGCGGCGTCGGCCGGGTGACGGTGCAGGGCAATATGCGCCCGGCGGTGCGATTGCAGGTCGATCCGCTGCGGCTCGCCGCCTATGGCATCAGCCTGGAGACGGTCCGCGCCGCCATCGCGGCCGCCAACCAGAATTCGCCGAAAGGCTCGCTGGACGGGCCGCGCCAGGCCTCGCAGATCCTGGCCAACGACCAGATCGCCAGCGCGGCCGAGTTCGCCGAGGTCATCATCGCCTGGCAGAACGGCGCCCCCGTGCGGCTGCGTGACGTGGGCGAGGCGGTGGAATCGCTTGAGAACGAGCGCAACGGCGCCTGGTTCAACGGCCGCCCCGCCGTGCTGATCGACGTGCAGCGCCAGCCCGGCGCTAATATCGTGCAGACCGTGGAGCGCATCCAGGCGGTGCTGCCGGAGCTCACCGCCGCCATGCCGGCCGGCGCGCGGCTGGCCGTCGTCTCGGACCGGACCGAGACCATCCGCGCCTCGGTGCACGAGGTGCAGTTCACCCTGGTGCTCTCGGTCGCGCTCGTCGTCGGCGTGGTCTGGCTGTTCCTCGGCAGCGGGCGCGCCACGCTGGTGCCGGCGGTCTCGCTGCCGCTCTCCATCATCGGCACCTTCGGCGTCATGGCCATGATGGGCTACTCGCTCGACAACCTGTCGCTGATGGCGCTGACCATCGCGACCGGCTTCGTCGTCGATGACGCCATCGTCATGATCGAGAACATCGTCCGGCTGATCGAGAAGGGCGAGCATCCGCTGGCCGCCGCCTATGCCGGCTCGAAGCAGATCGCCTTCACCATCGTCTCGCTGACGCTGTCGCTGATCGCCGTCTTCATCCCGCTGCTGTTCATGGAAGGCGTCGTCGGCCGGCTGTTCCGCGAGTTCGCCGAGACGCTGACCGCCGCTGTACTGGTCTCCATGGTGGTCTCGCTGACGCTGACGCCGATGATGTGCGCCCTGCTGCTGCGTCCCGGCCACCATCCGGGCTGGCTGTCGCGCCGCTTCGAGGCCGGCTTCGAGCGGCTGCGTCTGGCCTACGGGAAGGCGCTGGACCTGACCCTGCGGCACCAGGGGCTGACCCTGCTGGTGGCGGCGCTGACGGTCGCGCTGACCGCCTGGCTCTACGTCGTCATGCCCAAGGGCTTCCTGCCGCTGCAGGACACCGGGCTGATCACCATCACGACGGAAGCGCCGCAGGATGCCTCCTTCGCCCGCGCCGCCGAGATCCAGTCGCGCATGGCGGAGGTGGTGCGGGCCGACCCCGCGGTCGCCGCCGTCACCGCCGTGGCCGGGGCCAGCACCGTCAACCCGGCGCAGAACAGCGGGCGCATCACCGCCGTGCTCAGGCCGCGCGCCGAGCGCGACCTCGATGCCCAGGGCATCATCGCCCGCCTGCAGCCGCAGCTCGACGCCATCCCCGGCGGCACCGCCTGGCCGCAGGCCGCGCAGGACATCCAGATCAGCCCGCGCGTCAGCACCACCCAGTACCAGTACACCCTGACGGATTCCGATGCCGCCACCCTCTCGCTCTGGGCGCCGCGGGTCCTGGAGCGGCTGCGCGACATTCCGGGCCTGCGCGATGTCGCGACCGACCAGCGCCAGAACGGGCTGCGCCTCGTCGTCGAGGTCGATCGCGACCGCGCGGCGCGGCTCGGCATCAGCATGCAGGACGTCGACAACGTCCTCTACAACGCCTATGGCCAGCGGCAGATCTCGACCATCTATGGTCAGAGCAACCAGTACCGCGTGGTGCTGGAGATTGCCGACCGGCTGCGCGGGGATCCGACCGCGATCGGCCAGCTGCGCGTGCCGGGCACCGACAACGCCCAGGTGCCGCTGGCCGAGATCGCCCGCTTCGACCGCGCCAGCGGGCCACTGGTGGTCACGCGGGAGAACCAGTTCCCCGCCGTGACCATCAGCTTCAACCTGGCCGAGGGCGTGTCGCTCGGGCAGGCGGTGAGCGCCATCGCCGCCGCCGAGCGCGAGATCGGCCTGCCCGACAGCGTCACCGGACGCTTCGCCGGGGATGCCGCCGAGTTCAACACCAGCCTGGCCGGCCAGCCCTGGCTGATCCTGGCCGCGGTGGTGGTGATCTACATCGTGCTCGGCGTGCTCTACGAGAGCCTGATCCATCCGGTCACCATCCTCTCGACCCTTCCCTCGGCCGGAATCGGCGCGCTGCTGGCGCTGGAGTTCGCGGGGCTGGATCTCTCGGTGGTCGGGCTGATCGGCATCATCCTGCTGATGGGCATCGTCAAGAAGAACGCCATCATGATGATCGACTTCGCGCTCGAGGTGCAGCGGGATCATGGCATGGCGCCGCGCGAGGCGATCCGCGAGGCGGCGCTGCTGCGCTTCCGCCCGATCATGATGACCACCGCCGCCGCGCTGCTCGGCGCCCTGCCGCTGGTGCTGCAATCCGGCACGGGCTCCGAGCTGCGCCTGCCGCTCGGCGTCTCCATCGTCGGCGGGCTGCTGCTGTCGCAGCTGGTCACGCTTTTCACCACTCCGGCGGTCTATCTCGCCATGGAGGCGGTGCATGCTTCGGTGATGCGGCGCTGGCGCGGCGCGCCGGCGGCGGCGGAATAGGACGGGGCGGTGTTCTCCATCTCGGGGCCCTTCCTGCGCCGGCCCATCGCCACCCTGCTGCTGGCGCTCGGCCTGGCGCTGGCCGGGCTGGTGGCGCTGCGGGAGCTGCCGGTCTCGGCCATGCCGCGCGTCGATATCCCGACCATCTTCGTCAGCGTCAGCCAGCCCGGCGCCAATCCGGAGACGCTGGCGGCCACGGTGATCGCGCCGCTGGAGCGGCGCATCGGCGAGATCGCCGGCATCACCGAGATGACCTCCAACGCCAGCAGCGGCAGCGGCAACATCATCATCCAGTTCGATCTCTCGCGCCGGCAGGCCGATGCGGCGCGGGACGTGCAGGCGGCGGTCAACGCCGCGCGCCAGGACCTGCCCTCCGGCCTGCCCAATCCGCCGCAGGTGCGCAAGGTGAACCCGGCCGACGCGCCGGTGCTGATCCTGGCCATGACCTCCGACACGCTGCGGCCCACCGCGCTCTACGATGTGGCCGACAGCATCGTCGCCACGCGGCTGTCGCAGGTGAAGGGCGTGGCGCAGGTGCAGGTGGGGGGCGCCGACCAGCCGGCGGTGCGCGTCGCGGTCGATCCAGCCGCCGCCGCCGCCGCCGGCGTCTCCTTCGAGGAGATCCGCACCGCCATCAACGAGGCCAATGTCACCCAGCCGCTCGGCCATATCGAGGGGCCGGCGCAGTCGATGAGCCTCGCCGCCAACGACCGCATGAGCCGTGCCGCGGAATACGCGACGGTGGTGGTCAAGACCGCGGACGGCGGCATCCTGCGCCTGTCGCAGATCGCCTCGGTGACGGACGCCACGCGCTCGCGCCGCCAGGCCGCCTGGTTCAACGAGCGGCCGGCCATCCTGATGATGGTCTTCAAGCAGGCGGATGCCAATGTGCTGGAGGTGGTGGACGGCATCCTCGACCAGCTGCCGCGGCTGCGGAGCTGGGTGCCCGGCGGCATCGACGTCGAGATCATGAGCGACCGTTCCGGCACCATCCGCGCCAGCGTGGAGGAGGTCGAGCTGACGCTGCTGCTCACCGTGGCGCTGGTGATCGCCGTCGTCGCCCTTTTCCTGCGCCGGACGGGCCCCGTTCTGGCGGCCAGCGCCACGGTGCCGCTCTCCTTGCTCGGCACGCTCTTCATCATCTGGCTGATGGGCTACTCGCTCAACAACTTCTCGCTGATGGCGCTGATCGTGTCGGTGGGCTTCGTGGTGGACGACGCCATCGTCATGATCGAGAACATGGCCCGGCTGCGCGAGCGCGGCATGCCGCCGATGCAGGCGGCGCTCGAGGGGGCGCGGCAGATCGGCTTCACCATCGTCTCGATCACCCTCTCGCTGGTCGCCGTCTTCATCCCCCTGCTGGCCATGGACGGCATCGTCGGGCGGCTGTTCCGCGAGTTCTCGGCCACGCTGGCGATCGCCGTCGGCATCTCCGCCGTCCTCGCCCTGACCCTGACGCCGGTGATCGCGGCCTTCCTGGAGCGGCCCGGCCACCAGCGGCCGCCCGACCGGCTCTCACGCGGCTTCGAGCGGCTGCTGGCGGGCGTGGTGCGCGGCTACCTGCGCTCGCTCGCCGTGGCACTGCGCTGGCGGCGCAGCATGTTGCTGCTGAGCCTGGGCCTGGTGGTCCTGACGGTCTGGCTCTACGTGGTGGTACCCAAGGGCTTCTTCCCCGAGCAGGACACGGGATTGCTGGCGGGCACCGCCCAGGCGGCGCCGGACACCTCCTATGCCGCCATGACGGCGCTGCAGCAGGAGGTGACGCGGATCATCCTGCGCGATCCGGCCGTGGCGACGGTCGGCGCCTCCGTCGGCGGCAGCAGCTTCAACGCCGGCACCAACTCCGGCCAGCTCTACATCTCCCTGAAGCCGCGCGAGGACCGCGACGCCTCGGCCACCCAGGTCATCGACCGACTGCGCGCGCCGCTCTCCCGGATCCCGGGGGTGAACGTCTTCCTGCGCTCGCAGCAGGATCTCTTCGTCGGCGGCCGGCCGGGCAATGCCGCCTATTCCTATGTCCTGCTCGGGACCGACCTCGAGGAGCTGCGGCGCTGGACCAATGTCATGGTCGAGAAGCTGCGCACCGTCCCCGGGATCAACGATGTCTCCAGCGATCAGGAGCGGTCCGGCCTGGTGAACCGCCTGGTGATCGACCGCGATGCGGCGGCGCGGCTCGGCGTCTCCATCACCGATATCAGCGCGGCGCTCAACAACGCCTTCTCGCAGCGGCAGGTCTCCACCATCTACGGTGCGCGCAACCAGTACAAGGTCGTGCTGGAGATCGATCCGGGGCTGCAGCGGGACGCCACCCAGCTGCAGCGCATCTTCCTCCCCGGCACGGACGGCGCGCAGGTGCCGCTCGGCGCCGTGGCCCGCGTGGAGCGCGATGTGGCGCCGCTCCGGGTCACGCATCGCGGCCAGTTCCCGGCGACCACGATCAGCTTCAACCTCGGCCCCGGCCTGGCGCTCAGCGACGCGACGGCGCTGGTGCAGCAGGCCGAACGGGAGGCGCTGCTGCCCGGCTCGATCCGCTCGCAGTACGGCGGCAATGCCGCGGCCTTCCAGGACTTCACGCGCTCCCAGCCGCTGCTGATCCTGGGCGCCATCCTGGCCATCTACATCGTGCTCGGCGTGCTCTACGAGAGCTACATCCATCCGCTGACCATCATCTCCACCCTGCCCACGGCCGGGCTTGGCGCGCTGCTGGCCCTGTTGCTGACCGGCCTACCCTTCTCGGTCATGGCGCTGATCGGCGTCATCCTGCTGATGGGCATCGTCAAGAAGAACGCCATCATGCTGGTCGATTTCGCCCTGGAGCACGAACGGGAGGAAGGCCGCGGCAGCGAGGCCGCGATCCTCGCCGCCTGCCAGGATCGCTTCCGGCCGATCCTGATGACCACCCTGGCGGCGCTGCTGGGCGCCGTGCCGCTGGCCATCGGCATCGGCACCGGCGCCGAGATGCGCCAGCCGCTCGGCGTGACCATCATCGGCGGCCTGATCGTCTCGCAGCTGCTGACGCTCTACACCACCCCGGTGATCTTCCTGGCGCTCGACCGCTGGCGCCGCCGCCCGGTGATGGCGCCGCAACCGGCGGCGGGCGAATGAACCGGCCTCCCGTGAAGGTGAGATGCCACCCAGGCCGGATCGGGCGATAGGCGCGCGCATGATCCCGATCCGCCGCTCCCCTCTCCTGCCGTCCCGCCGCGCCCTGCTGTCCGGTGCGGCAGGGCTTGCCCTGGCGCAGCGCGCGGCGCTCGCAGGGCCGGCCTCGCCGCCGCGCCCCTATGCGCCTCCGCGCGCCGAGGAATGGGCCGTGTCCAGCCGGGCCGGGCGCGACTACCGCATCCTGCTCTCCTGGCCCGAGGGGCCGCCGCCCGCCGCCGGCTTCCCCGTCCTCTACGCCCTGGACGGCGCGGCCTTCTTCGACGTGCTGACAGCGAGCATGCGCTGGCGGCCGGCGGCGGCCCAGGGCATCGTCGCCGCCATCGATTTTCCCGAGGACGAAGCCGACCGGCGCCGTCGGGACCGAGAGTTCCTGCCCGGAGGCCCGCAGAACGCGGCGGCCCTGCTGGACTTCATCGCCACGGAGCTGGAGGCCGCCCTCGCCGCGCGGCTGCCGCTCGATGCCGCGCGGCGCGGCCTGTTCGGCCATTCCTATGGCGGCCTCTTCGCCCTGCACGCGCTGTTCACGCGGCCCGCGCTGTTCCGCACCGTCCTGGCCGCCAGCCCTTCGGTCTGGTGGAAGGACCGCGCCATCGAGCACGAGGCGGAGGCCTATCTGCGCGCACCTCCGCCGCCCGTGCCGCCCCGCCTGCTGCTGACCTATGGCAGCGAGGAGCGGCGGCGCGGCGACACCACGCGGCTCGGCATGGGCGAGGGCGTGGAAGGGCTCGCCGCCCTGTTGCGGGATCATCCCGCGCATCTGGAGACGTTGTCGGTTCAGGCTTTCCCGGGTGAGGGGCATGGCAGCGTGCGCGCGGCCGCGGCCAACCGCGCCATCGATTTCTGCTTCCCCGCCACAGGCGTTCCGCGCCGGCCGGCGCCTTGACTTGCGGAGCGAAAGGACTAGCCTGGGCATTATTAAGAACGATTGTCATTTGCATGCTCTGAAGCGCGTCCCCGCGGCGCGCTGCCCCTCATCCGATCTCTCGGGTAAGCGGTGCGGCCTTCGCGGACACGCTTGAGCACTCCTTCCCGCGTGAAGCGGGCCTGTGCTTCAGGCCCCACAACCAGGAGCTTCGCTTTCGTGACCCATTCGCCGCGCCTCTCGCGCCGACACGCCCTCGCCCTCTTCGCCGGTGCCTTCTGCGCCACGCGCCTGACGGCCGCGCGGGCCCAGGCACAGGGCCAGGCGGCTGTCGAGCAGAACGCCAGGTTCGCCGCCGGCCTCTACGAGATCGTCTTCAGCGCGTCACAGAACCGCCTCTATGTCGCCGCCGCCGGCGTGCGCGGCGCCGATGACGCGCGTCTCTTCGCCGTCGATCCGGGCACGCTGGAGGCGAAGAGCTTCCTCGAGCTGGGCGACGAGCCGGCCTTCGGCCTCGGGCTGGACGACCGCCGGCACCGG
Source organism: Teichococcus aerofrigidensis (assembly GCF_054073225.1). Lineage (NCBI taxonomy): Bacteria > Pseudomonadati > Pseudomonadota > Alphaproteobacteria > Acetobacterales > Roseomonadaceae > Roseomonas > Teichococcus aerofrigidensis. The sequence goes on along the minus strand of NZ_JBSXMU010000021.1, from coordinate 34,929 downwards.
CTCTACACCACCAACACGCGCAGCGGCAGCGTCTCGGTGATCGACACGCAAAGCGGCAAGCTGCTCGGCAAGCTGGCCGAGGGCGAGAAGGCGCATGTCCGCCAGGTGGTCGTGGATGACGAGAAGGACGCCGTCTATGTCTCGGTCTTTGGCGCGCGCGGGGCGCCGAGCCAGGTCTGGGTGATCGACGGCGCCACGCAGAAGATCGCGCATGTGCTGCAGGATGGCCTGGACGGCGGCATCACCGGCCTGGCGCTGGACCGCGCCGGCAACCGCCTCTTCGCGACGGCGCTGCAGAGCAACGAGATCGTCGAGATCGATCTGGGCAGCCGCGCGGTGAAGCGCCGCTTCGCCTCCGGCGGCGAGGGCGCGGTCAACCTCGCCTACGACCCCGCCGGCCGGCGTCTCTTCGTCACCAACCAGAAGAGCGGCACGCTGACGGTGCTGGACGCCGGCAGCGGCGCGCTGGTGAAGAGCATCGAGACCGGCGCGGGCGCCCTCAGCCTGGCGCTGAACCCGCCCCGGGGCCTGGTCCTGGTCGCCAACCGCCAGGCCGGCACGGTGAGCCTGGTCGATGCCGCCTCGCTGACGGTGCGCGACAGCCTGGTGACGGGGACGCATCCGCAGACCATCGCCGTCGATCCGGCGGGCGGCCGGGCCTGGGTGACCAACAAGGCGCGCTCGGCGCCGCGCGGCCAGCCGCCGGTCGAGGACCCGCAGGGCGACACCGTCAGCCTGATCCGCCTCTGAGGTGATGATGATGGGAGGCTTCTCCATGCCGGAGGCGGACGGGCGGACCGCTGGCCCTGTCCCGGCGCCCGAGCCGCCTCCCCTGGCCTTCCTCTCGGGCGAGAGCAGCCTGCTCGGCTGGGGTTGCCGGCGCCGTCTGCCGCCCGGGGGCGCCGACAGCCTGGGCGAGCGGGTGGCGCGGTTCTTCGCCGCCGCGCCGGACGGCCCGGCGGTGGTGGCCGGCGCCTTGCCCTTCGACCGCGCGGCACCGGACCACCTGCTGCAACCCGACCGGCTGGAGCGTGGCGGGCGCGTGGCCGGTCTCGCCACCCCCGCTCCCGCCGCATCCGGCGGAGCCTGGCGCCTGGTGCCGCGGCCCTCGGCCGCCGCCTATGCGGATGCGGTGCGCCAGGCGCTGGCCCGGATGGCGGCCGAGATGGAGCGGCCCGGGACGCTGGCCGAGGGGGCGCTGACCAAGATCGTGCTCTCCCGCGGGCTGCTGGCCCGCTCCGAGGGCCCGATCGATACCGTGGCGCTGCTGGACCGGCTGGCCGCCGACCCCGCCGTGACCGGCTTCCGCCTGCCTCTGCCCGCGGGGCCCGGCGGCGCGCCGCGCTGGCTGATGGGCGCCACCCCGGAGCTGCTGCTGCGCAAGCGGGGCGGCGCCATCCTCTCGCATCCCCTGGCCGGCTCCGCGCGGCGCCACGCGGATGCGGCGGCCGACCGCGCCGCCGGGGAAGCCCTGCTGCGCTCCGAGAAGGACCGCCGCGAGCATCGCATCGTGTCCGACTACATCCTGGACACCCTGTCCCCCTGGTGCCGCCGCCTCGCCGCGCCGGACGGCATCACGCTGAGCCGCACCCGCACCCTGTGGCACCTCGGGACCCGGATCGAGGGGGAGCTCAGGGACCCGGCCGTGCTCTCGGCCACCCTGGCGGCGGCGCTGCACCCGACACCCGCCGTCTGCGGCCAGCCGCGCGCCCGCGCCGCGGCGCTGATCCGCGAGATCGAGCCGGAGGATCGCGGCTTCTATGCCGGCGCGGTCGGCTGGTGCGACGCCTCGGGCGATGGCGACTGGTTCGTCACCATCCGCTGCGCCGAGATTGCCGGCGACACCGCGCGGCTCTATGCCGGGGCCGGCATCGTCCCCGGCTCCAGCCCGGAGGGCGAGGCTGACGAGACCGCCGCCAAGTTCGGCGCCCTGCTCGATGCGCTGGGCGCTGGCGATGCCGCCAGGGAGTGCCCACTGTGAATCCGCCCGGCCCGCCCCCCACCGGACTGCGCCCTCTGCGCCAGGACTGGCCCGCTGAATTCGCCGAACGCTACCGCGCCGCCGGCTACTGGCGCGGCGAGACCTTCCCGGGCTTCCTGCGGCAGCGCGCCGCGGAGCGGCCGGAGGCCATCGCCATCGTCGACCGCGAGCGGCGCTGGAGCTATGCCGAGCTGTGGCGGCGCGCCGAGGCGCATGCGGCGGGCTTCCTGGCCCGCGGCCTGCGGCCCGGGGAGCGGGTGGTGGTGCAGCTGGGCAATATCGCCGAGTTCTTCTCGGTGGTCTTCGGCCTGTTCCGCGCCGGCCTCGTGCCGGTCTATGCCCTGCCGGCGCACCGCATCACCGAGATCGCTCATTTCGCCCGCCGCGCCGAGGCCAGCGCCTATGTCGTCGCCGACCGTCAGGACGGCTTCGACTACCGCGACCTCGCCCGCGCCCTCCAGGCGGAGGTGCCGGCGGTCCGGCACGTCGTCGTGGTCGGCGAGCCGGGGGAATTCACCGCGCTGGAGGATTGCGTCGCCGCGCCCGAGGGCCTGCCGCCCGACCCCGACCCGCAATCCGTCGCCTTCCTGCAGATCTCCGGCGGCAGCACCGGCCTGTCGAAACTGATCCCGCGCACGCATGACGACTATATCTACAGCTTCCGCGCCAGCAACGAGATCTGCGGCGTCACGGCGGACAGCGTCTTCCTCGTGGCCCTGCCGGCGGCGCACAACTTCCCGATGAGCTCGCCCGGCCATATGGGCGCGCTCCATGCGGGCGCGCGCGTGGTTCTCAGCCCGGCCCCCGACCCTGCCACCGCCTTCCCCCTGATCGAGCGCGAGCGCGTCACCATCACCGGGCTGGTGCCACCCCTCGCCCTGCTCTGGCTGCAGGCGGCGCCGGCGCGGCGGCACGACATCTCCAGCCTGCAGGTGCTGCTGGTCGGCGGCGCCAAGTTCACGCCCGAGGGCGCGAAGCGCGTCCGCCCGGTGCTGGGCTGCACCCTGCAGCAGGTCTTCGGCATGGCGGAGGGGCTGGTGAACTACACCCGGCTGGACGACCCCGAGGAGATCATCGTCAACACCCAGGGCCGGCCGATCAGCCCGGATGACGAGGTGCTGGTCGTCGACGACCTCGGCAACCCCGTCGCGGAGGGCGAGGCCGGGCATCTTCTGGCGCGCGGACCCTATACCATCCGCGCCTACCACAATGACGACGCGGCCAATGCCCGCTCCTTCACGGCGGATGGCTACTACCGCACGGGCGACATCGTGAAGCGGCTGCCCGGCGGCTATCTCGTCGTGCAGGGCCGCGCCGGCGATCACATCAACCGCGCCGGCGAGAAGATCTCCGCCGAGGAGATCGAGGATCACCTGCTGGCGCATCCGGATGTCTTCGATGTCGCCATCGTCTCCATCCCGGACGACTTCCTCGGCGAACGGAGCTGCGCCTTCGTGATCGCGCAGGGCAGTGAGCGGCCGCGGCCGGCGGCGCTGAAGGCCTGGATGCGGCAGCGCGGCATCGCCGACTTCAAGGTGCCGGACCAGATCATCTTCGTCGAGCGCTTCGCCACCACGGCGGCGCTGAAGATCAGCCGCAAGGAGCTGCGCGCCCGGCTGCGCGCCGAATTCCTGCAGGCGGGAGGCGCGGCATGAGCCGGCCCGGACTGCCGCAGATCGCGCCCTATCCCCTGCCCGATGCCGCGGAGATTCCCGCCGCCCGCGCCTCCTGGTCGCTGCAACGCGACCGCGCGGCGCTGCTGGTGCACGACATGCAGCACTACTTCCTGCGCCCCTACGCCCAGGAGGCCGATCCGATCGCGACGGTGATCCGCAACATCGCGCGCCTCGCCGGGGCCTGCCGCGCCGCGGGCATCCCGATCTTCTACACCGCGCAGCAGGGCGACCAGGACCAGCGCGACCGCGGCCTGCAGGCCGATCTCTGGGGGCCGGGCATGAGCGGCGCGCCGGAGCATCAGCCGATCCTGCCCGCCCTGGCGCCGCAGCCGGGCGACTTCGTTCTGGTGAAGCACCGCTACAGCGCCTTCCAGCGCAGCAACCTCGAGACGCTGATGCGCGCGCGGGGCCGCGATCAGTTGGTCATCTGCGGGATCTACGCCCATATCGGCTGCCTGCTGACCGCTGCCGAGGCCTTCATGCGCGACATCGAACCTTTCTTCGCCGCCGACGCGGTGGCTGATTTCTCGCGAGACAAGCACGACATGGCCCTGTCCTACATCGCCGGAGTCTGCGGCGTGCCGCGCAGCACCGACCAGCTGGTGGCCGCGCTGTGAGCGCGCCGCCCCTGACGCGCGAGGCGATGCGCGCCGATATCGCCCGTCTGCTGCACGAGGAGCCGGAGGCCATCGCCGGCGACGACAACCTGCTCGACCTCGGCCTGGATTCCATGCGGGCGATGAACCTGCTGACGCGCTGGAACGAGGGCGGCCTCGACCTCGACTTCAGCGAGTTCGCCGAGACGCTGACGCTCGACGCCTGGTGGGCCATCGTGCAGCGCCGCGTCGCCCAGCGGGACGTTCAGCGGAACGTGCAGCATGGATGCGGCTGACCAGCGCGGGATCGCACCGGCCGCCGGACCCGTCGCCGCGCCGCTGACCGAGGCCCAGGCCGGCCTCTGGTACGCGCAGCGGCTGGATCCCGCCAACCCGATCTTCAACACCGGCCACTACCATGACATCCGCGGGCCGCTGGATGTCGCCGCCTTCCGGCGGGCGGTGGATACCACCGTGGCCGAGGCCGACGCCCTGGCGCTGCGCATCGGCGAGGAGGCCGAGGGCCCGGTGCAGAGCCTGGACGAGAGCCTGCGGCCCTGGCTCGAGGTCATCGACCTCACCACCCTGCCCGACCCCGAGGCGGCCGCCCGTGCCTCCATGGCGCGTGACATGGCGGCCGCCGGCGGCGAGCGCCTGGCGGCGATGCGGCTCTACCGCCTGGGACCGCAGCGCTTCTTCTGGTACCAGCGCGTGCATCACCTGGCGGTGGACGCCTTCGGCGCGGCGCTGCTGGCCCGCCGCGTGGCCCGGCTCTACGCCGAGGCGTCGCGTCAGGGACCGGCGGGCGTGGAGGCGGGCGCCGATCCTCCGCTGCCCGGCTTCGCCCTGGCGCTGGAGGAGGACGCCGCCTATCGCGCCTCGCCCCGCCGGGCGCAGGACGCGGCCTATTGGCGTGACGCCCTGCGGGGGCTCGGCGAGGTGGTCAGCCTCTCGCCCCTGCCGCCCGCCGCGCAGGCCGGCGCCTCGGCCCACTTCGTCCATCGCCATGCGATGCCGATCGGGCAGGAGGTCGAAGCCCGCCTGCAGCAGGTGGCGGCGGAGGCCGATGTCCCCTGGCCGGACGTGCTGGCGGCGCTGATCGGCGCCTATTGCCAGCGCCATGCCGGGGCGGAGGAGAGCGTCGTCGGCATCGCCTTCATGGCCCGGCTGGGCAGCCGCGCGGCGCGCGTCCCGGCCATGCTGATGAACGTCCTGCCCCTGCGCCTGCGACTGGACGAGACGGCGCCGCTCGGCACCGTCCTGGCGGAAGTGGCGCGCCAGCTCACGCGGCTGCGGCGCCACGGTCGCTACCGCGGCGAGCAGATCCGGCGCGATCTCGGCCGGCTGGGTGGCGGCCGGCGGCTGCACGGCCCCATCATCAACCTGCTTCCCTTCGAGGAAAGACTGGTGCTGCCCGGCCTCGCCGCCGAGCTGCACATCCTCGGCACCGGGCCGGTGGAGGACATCACCTTCAACATCCGCGGCGGGGCGGCGGGGCTGCGGCTGGAGATCGAGGCCAACCCGACGCTCTACGAGGCGGCCGATCTCGCCGGTCATGCCGCGCGGCTGCGGCACTTCCTCGGCGCCGCCCTGGCCGCCCCCTCCCTGGCCGCCCCCTTCCTGGCCGAGGTGCCGACCGTCACGCCCGGGGAGGCGGAATGGCTGGTGCACGGCCTGAACGCCACGGCGCACCCGCTGCCGGAAACCACGCTCGCGGCCCTCATCGAGGGCCGCATGGCGGACAGTCCGGAAGCCGTGGCGGTCGTCGAGCCGGGCGGCCGGCGGCTGAGCTATGCCGCGCTCCAGGAACGCTCGGCCGGCCTCGCCGAGGCGCTGCGCCGCCGGGGCATCGGGCGGGGCGACCTGGTGGCGGTGATGCTGGACCGCTCCCTGGAGCTGATGATCGCGCTGGTGGCGGTCCTGCGCGCCGGTGCCGCCTATCTGCCGCTCGACGCCGGGCACCCGCCGGAGCGGGTGGCGCGGGTGCTGGCCTCGGCCCGGCCGGCCCTGGCGCTGGCGCCGGCCGCCGCGCCGCATCTCGCCGGCCACATGCCGCTGGTGCCGCCGGAGGACTGGCCGCGTTTCCCCACCCGCCCCCTGCCGCCCGGCCCGGCGCCGCAGGACGCGGCCTATGCCATCTTCACCTCCGGCTCCACCGGCGAGCCGAAGGGCGCGGTGATCGGCCACCGCGCCATCGTCAACCGCCTGGAATGGATGCGGGCGCAGTACGGCATCGGCGCCGCCGACCGCATCCTGCAGAAGACGCCGGCCACCTTCGACGTCTCGGTCTGGGAGTTCTTCCTGCCGCTGCTCAGCGGCGCCACCCTGGTGATGGCGCCCCCCGGGGCGCATCGCGACCCGGCGGCGATGGCGGCGCTGATCCGGTCCGAGGGCATCACCACGGCGCATTTCGTGCCGTCCATGCTGGCGGCCTTCCTGGCCGAGCCCGCCTCGCGCGGGCTGTCCCTGGCGCGCGTCTTCTGCAGCGGCGAGGAGCTGACGGCGGCCCTGCGCGACCGCTTCCACGCCACCCTGCGCGCCGACCTCCACAACCTCTATGGCCCGACCGAGGCGGCCGTCGATGTCAGCCACTGGAACGCGGGGCCGGAGGACCGCTCCAGCCCGGTGCCGATCGGCTTTCCCGTCTGGAACACCCGCCTCTACGTGCTGGACGAGCGGCTGCGGCCGGTGCCGCCGGGCGTCACGGGTCATCTCTTCATCGCCGGCGTGCAGCTGGCGGAGGGGTATCTCGGCCAGCCGGCGCTGACCGCGCAGGCCTTCATCCCCGACCCCTTCCATCCCGGCCAGCGCATGTACCGCACCGGGGATCTGGCGCGGCTGCGGCGGGATGGCGCCATCGTCTTCCTCGGCCGCTCCGACCAGCAGCTGAAGCTGCGCGGCCTGCGGATCGAGCCGGGGGAGATCGAGGCCGCCCTGTCCGCCTCCCCCATGGTCGCGCAGGCCCGCGTCATCGCGCGCCAGGACGGCAGCGGCGAGAAGCGGCTCGTGGCCTATCTGGTACCGGGGCCGGCCTACGACCCGGCGGCACTGCGCGCCCATGTCGCGGCCCGTGTGCCGGACTACATGGTGCCGGCCGCCTTCGTGGCGCTCGACGCCCTGCCGGTGAATTCCAGCGGCAAGCTGGACCGCGCGGCCCTGCCGCAGCCGGAGTTCGGCGGCACCGCCGGCCGCGCGCCGCAGACCGCGACGGAAATGCGGCTCGCCGGCCTCTTCGCCGAGGTGCTGGGACTGCCGCGGGTCGGCGCGGAGGAGGATTTCTTCGAGCTGGGCGGGCATTCGCTGCTGGCGGTGACGCTGGCACGGCGCCTGCGCGAGAGCTTCGGCCGCGACCCGGGCCTCGGCGCCATCTTCGAGAACCCGACCGTCGCCCGGCTGGCGCCGCTGATGGAGGGCACCGGCGAGGCCGATCACGGCCTCGGCGCCCTGATCCGGCTGCGGCGGCAGCACGGCCAGGACGAGACCCGGCCGCCGCTCTTCACCATCCATCCGGCCGGCGGCATCGCCTGGTGCTACGCCACCCTGGCCCGCGCGCTCAGCCCCGGACGCGACGTCTACGGGCTGCAGGCGCCCCAGCTGGAAGGCGCCGCGCCGCCCGACAGCCTGGAGGCCCTGGCCGCCCGCTATGTCGAGACCATCCTGCCGGCGGCCGGAGAGGGGCCGGTCCACCTGCTGGGCTGGTCGGTCGGCGGCATCATCGCCCAGGCCATGGCGGCGCGGCTGCAGGCCCTGGGGCACAGGGTCGGCCTGCTGGCCCTGCTCGACGCCTATCCGAGCGACTGCTGGCGCGCCGAGCCGGAGCCGGACGAGGCCGCCGCGCTGCGGGCCCTGCTGGCCATCGCCGGGCACGACCCGGAGGCGCATCCCGAGCTGCGCGACCGCGCCGCCGTGGTGGCCTTCCTTCGCCGGGGCGGCAGCCCGCTCGGCCAGCTTCCCGGCTCGGTCCTCGACGGCGTGGTGCGCGTGGTGGAAGGCAACAACCGGCTGGTGCGGGCGCATCACCACGCCCGCTACGACGGGCCGGCCCTGCATGTCCGCGCCGCGCTCGACCACGCCGGACGCGACATCCGGCCCGAGTTCTGGGCGCCCTATGTCGGGCGCTTGGAGGTGATCGACATTCCCGCCCTGCATGCCGAGTTGCCCGGCGCGGCGGCAACCTCGCGCATCGCCCCCCTGCTCGCCGCCGCCATGACCCGGCGCGAAGCACCGGCGGAAAGCGGGGCGAGGGACAGGAGGGATTGAGGCGATGCGACCCAGCGGACTTTCCGGGCGGATCGCCCTTGTGACCGGCGCGGCGGGCGGTATCGGCGCCGCCCTGGTGCGGATGCTGCGGTCCGAGGGGGTCACGGTCGTCGCGACCGATCTCGGCACCGACGGCATCCCGGTGCTGGACGGCGTCCACCGCGAGGCGCTCGATGTCACCCGGGCCGCGGATGTCGAGGCGCTGGTGGCGCGGATCGAGGCCGGGCTCGGGCCGATCAGCCTCGGCGCCAATGTCGCCGGCGTGCTGGCCACCGGCCTGGTGGCGGAGACCAGCGATGCCGAATGGGCCCGTGTCTTCGCCGTCAATGCCCAGGGCGTGTTCCATGTCGGCCGGGCGCTGGCGCGGCGCATGACGCCGCGTCGGCATGGCAGTATCGTCACGGTCAGCTCGAACGCGGCGGGGGTGCCGCGCCACGGCATGGCGGCCTATGCCGCCTCCAAGGCGGCGGCGACCATGTTCACCCGCTGCCTCGGGCTGGAACTGGCTCCGCATGGCATCCGCTGCAACATCCTGGCCCCCGGCTCCACCCTGACGCCGATGCAGACCGGGATGTGGGCCGATGCCGAGGGGGCCAGCCGGGTGATCGCCGGGGCGCCCGAGATCCACAAGACCGGCATTCCGCTGGGCAAGCTGGCCACGCCCGAGGATGTGGCGGAGGCCGCCGTCTTCCTGCTGTCCGACCGCGCCGGCCATATCACCATGGCCGACCTGTATGTCGATGGCGGCGCGACGCTCCGTGGCTGACGGCCTGGTCACCCTGCCCGGCACCGCCATTCTGCCGGCGCAGGGCGCCTCCGGCGCGTACCGCCTGCTGACCGCCATCCCCGAGGGCCCGCCTCCGCCGGGCGGCTTTCCCGTGGTCTGGCTGCTGGATGCCAATGCCTGCTTCGGCATGGCGCTGGAAATCCTGCGCCATGGCATGCTGCGCCAGAAGACCACGCGGATCGCCCCCGCCATCCTGGTCGGCATCGCCTATCCCGGCGAGGGGCTGTTCGACCGCCGGCGGCGCAGCCTGGACTATACCGCCGCCGCGCCGGCCGGCGAGCCGCATCCCGGGCCGCATGGCGGCCGGGACGCCTTCCGGGACTTCCTGCGGGACGTGGCGAAACCTCTTCTCGCCGCCCACGCGCCCGCCGATCCAGGGCGCCAGGCCGTGATCGGCCACTCCCTGGCGGGCTATCTGGCGCTCGATCTGCTGGCCTGGGACAGCGCCCTCTTCCAGGGCTATGGCGCCATCAGCCCCTCGGTCTGGTGGGACCGGGAGCGGCTGCTGCGCGGCCTGGCGGCGGCCGCCCCGGCGCAGTCGCCGCCGGTCTATATCGGCGTCGGCGAATGGGAACAGCGCCTGGCCCCCTGGGAGGAGCACGGTCCCGACAGCGCCGGCATCGCCGCCCGCCGGACGAGACGTGGCATGGTGGAGGGCGCGCGGGAGATGGCCGCGGCCATCCGCCGGGCGCTTCCGGCCTCCCGGACCGGCTTCGAGGTCCTGCCAGGAGAGAACCATGCCTCCATGCTGCCCATCGGGATCAGCCACGCCCTCCGCGCCCTGCTGGCACCGGAAGCCCTTGGCGGCGCCGGCTGAACCCGGCTACCGCCCGGCCGCCTTCAGTTCCGTTGGCCGTCCCGCTGGCGGCTGTAGTCGAGCTGGCGGTTGGCGGTCAGCGCCAGCAGGGTGCAGGCCGCGCCGGAGAGCAGGTAGACCGTCACCGCGCCCAGGCCGAAGGTGTTGGAGAGTGCCAGCGCCACCAGCGGCGCGAAGCCCGCGCCGATCAGCCAGGCGATGTCGGAGGTGACGGCGGCGCCGGTATAGCGGGTGCGGGCGAAGAAGTTCGAGGCCAGCGCGCCGCTGGTCTGCCCGAAGGACAGGCCGAGCAGCGAGAAGCCGATGATGACGAAGGCGGTGCTGCCGCTGAGCCCGGCGCCGAGCAGGAAGGGCACGCTGAAGCTGAACAGTGCGATCAGCACCGCGCCGATGCCGAGCAGGCGGCGGCGGCCGATCCGGTCGGCGATCAGGCCCGAGAGGGGGATGGTCAGCAGGGAGCAGGCCGCGCCGATCATCTGGACCGAGAGGAACTCGGCCGGGGAATGATCGGAGTTCAGGTTGATCCAGGCGATCGGGAAGACCGTGACCAGATGGAAGAGGGCGAAGCAGACCAGCGGCACGAAGGCGCCGATCAGCACGTTGCGGCCCTGCTCCCGCAGCAGCTCCGGCACCGGCATCGGTTCCAGCTCGCGCTCCTCGATCAGGTTCGAGAACTCGCGGGTGGCCACCAGGCGCAGCCGGGCGAAGAGGGCGACGACGTTCACCGCGAAGGCGACGAAGAAGGGATAGCGCCAGCCCCATTCCAGCAGGTCATGCATGGAGAGGGTGGAGAAGAGGAAGGCGAAGAGGGCGGCGGCCAGAAGGAAGCCGAGCGGCGCGCCGAGCTGCGGCACCATGGCGTACCAGCCGCGCCGGTGCGGCGGCGCGTTCAGCGCCAGCAGCGAGGCCAGCCCGTCCCAGGCCCCCCCCAGCGCGAAGCCCTGGCCGAGCCGGAACAGCGCCAGCAGGGCGATCGACCAGCCGCCGATCGAGGCATAGGAGGGCAGGAAGGCGATCGAGGCGGTGGAGCCGCCGAGCAGGAAGAGGGCGATCGTCAGCTTGACGCCACGGCCATAGCGCTGGTCCACGATGGCGAAGACGAAGGAGCCGACCGGGCGCGCGATGAAGGCCAGGGAGAAGATGGCGAAGGAATAGAGCGTGCCGGTATAGGGGTCGGTGTCCGGGAAGAAGAGCGAGGGGAAGACCAGCGCCGAGCCGATCGCATAGACGAAGAAGTCGAAGAACTCGGACATGCGCCCGATGACGACACCGAGGGCGATCTCCCCGGATGAGACGGCGTGGCCGTCGTCATGCATCCGCCGCGCGTCCCGTTCAAGGCCGCGTGAGTTGGGCGCGTCATGCGATTTGACGTCGGTAATCAATGTAGTCTCCCAATACGGCCCGGCTCGTCCTGGCCCTTCATCGGCCGGCGGCGAGGATGACGCAGTTTTCCGGTCCTGCCCAGCCGGCCGGTCCGGACGGTGTCCCGGCCAACTGAGGCGCAACGGTTACAGGCTGCCATGAGAAAGAGCATAGCCCCTCCCGCCCTGCCGATAGGACAAAACGTCCTATCCCCATCCCCATCCTTCGCCACTAAGAGGGCGCACATCAATATGGTTTCCTGAGCGGTGTGCATGCGCCACAAGATCTCGCGCCTCCTTGTCCTGGTGCCGCTGGCGGCTCTGCTCGCCGGCTGCAACCTGGTCGTCATGAATCCATCGGGCGACATCGCCGTTCAGCAGCGCGACCTGATCGTCGCCTCGACGGTGCTGATGCTGCTGATCATCGTCCCGGTCATCCTGCTGACGCTGTTCTTCGCCTGGCGGTACCGGGAGTCGAACACCAAGGCCACCTACGCGCCCAACTGGTCGCATTCCACGACGCTGGAAGTGGTGATCTGGGCGGCGCCGCTCGTCATCATCGTCGCCCTCGGCGCGCTGACCTGGGTCGGCACCCATCTGCTCGACCCCTACCGGCCGCTGGACCGCCTCGATGCCGAGCGGCCCATTCCGCAGGGTACCCGGACCCTCGAGGTCGAGGTGGTGTCGCTGGACTGGAAGTGGCTGTTCATCTACCCGCAGCAGGGCATCGCCACGGTCAATGAGCTGGCCGCGCCGGTCGATACGCCGATCGCCTTCCGCATCACTTCCGCCTCGGTGATGAACGCCTTCGCCATCCCCGCCATGGCCGGCATGATCTATTCGATGCCGGGCATGGAAACCAAGCTGCACGCCGTGATCAACCGCGAGGGCATCTATGACGGCTTCTCCGCCAACTACAGCGGCGGCGGCTTCTCGCAGATGCGCTTCAAGTTCCACGGCCTGAGCCAGGACGGCTTCGACCGCTGGGTCGAGCAGGCGCGGGCGGAACAGGGCACCCGGCTTGACCGCTCGGCCTACCTCGAGCTTGAGAAGCCGAGCGAGCGCGAGCCCGTCCGCCGCTACGGCGAGGTCGATCCCGAGATCTTCTCGCTGGTCGTCAACCGCTGCGTCGACCCGGACAAGATGTGCATGAGCGACATGATGGCCATCGACGCGCGTGGCGGCCTCGGCATCGCCGGAGGGGCGTTGAACATCGCCCGTGGCAAGGCGCCGGCGGCGCCGGGCCGGGGGCAGAGCCGTCCCTACGTGCCGGCGCTGTGCAATCCGGACGACCCCTTCGGGACGCTGCAGCTGGCCTCGATCCGGGCGGAGCCGCCGAAGCCCGCGGTGAACTGACCGCCCGGACCCTCGCCCGTGCCGCCATGGCGCGGGCCTTCCCCTCCCCCCTTGGCCGCCGTGGCGGACAAGGGATGGCATGACAGAGTAGAGACATGTCCCCAGCTCCGGACTCCACCTCCTTCCTCTTCGGCCGCCTGACCTTAGCCGCCCTGCCGCTGCACGAGCCCATCCTGGTCGCGACCTTCGCGGCCGTGGCGCTGGGCGGGGTGGCCCTCCTGGCGGCGATCACGCGCTTCGGGCTCTGGGGCTATCTCTGGCGCGAGTGGCTGACCACGGTCGACCACAAGCGCATCGGCATCATGTACATCATCCTGGCGCTGATCATGCTGCTGCGTGGCTTCGCGGACGCGCTGATGATGCGCGCCCAGCAGGCCATCGCCTTCGGCGCCTCGGAAGGCTACCTGCCGCCGCACCACTACGACCAGATCTTCACCGCCCATGGCGTGATCATGATCTTCTTCGTGGCCATGCCGCTGGTCACGGGCCTGATGAACTTCGTGGTGCCGCTGCAGATCGGTGCCCGCGACGTCTCCTTCCCCTTCCTGAACAATTTCAGCTTCTGGATGACCACGGCCGGCGCCATCCTGGTCATGATGTCGCTCTTCGTCGGCGAATTCGCGGCCACGGGCTGGCTGGCCTACCCGCCGCTCTCGGGGCCGGTGCACAGCCCATGGGTGGGCGTCGACTACTACATCTGGGCCCTGCAGATCGCGGGCGTGGGGACGACGCTCTCCGGTATCAACCTGATCGTGACCATCGTGAAGATGCGCGCGCCGGGCATGAGCCTGATGAAGATGCCGGTCTTCACCTGGACCTCGCTCTGCACCAACGTGCTGATCGTCGCCACCTTCCCGGTGCTGACGGCGACGCTCGTGCTGCTGACGCTGGACCGCTACGTGGGGACCAACTTCTTCACCAACGATCTCGGCGGCAATCCGATGATGTACGTGAACCTCATCTGGATCTGGGGCCATCCGGAGGTCTACATCCTGATCCTGCCGGCCTTCGGCGTCTATTCGGAGGTGGTCTCGACCTTCTGCCGCAAGCGCCTCTTCGGCTACACCTCCATGGTCTACGCGACCGTGGTCATCACCATCCTGTCCTACATCGTCTGGCTGCATCACTTCTTCACCATGGGCTCCGGCGCCAGCGTGAACTCCTTCTTCGGCATCACGACGATGATCATCTCGATCCCGACGGGCGCCAAGCTGTTCAACTGGCTGTTCACCATGTACCGCGGACGCATCCGCTTCGAGGTGCCGATGATGTGGACCGTGGGCTTCATGGTCACCTTCGTCATCGGCGGCATGACCGGCGTCATGCTCGCCATTCCGCCCGCCGACTTCCAGTTCCACAACACGCTGTTCCTGATCGCGCACTTCCACAACGTCATCATCGGCGGCGTGGTCTTCGGCATGCTGGCCGGCATCACCTACTGGTTCCCGAAGGCCTTCGGCTATCGCCTCGATCCCTTCTGGGGCAAGCTCTCCTTCTGGTTCTGGCTGGTCGGCTTCTACTTCGCCTTCATGCCGCTCTATGTCCTCGGGCTGATGGGCGTCACCCGCCGCGTCAACCACTTCGAGGACCCGTCGCTGCAGATCTGGTTCGTCGTCGCCGCCTTCGGCGCGGTGCTGATCGCCTGCGGCATCGGCTGCTTCCTGGTCCAGCTCGTGGTCAGCTTCCTGCGGCGCGACCAGCTGCGCGACGTGACCGGCGACCCCTGGGACGGCCGCACCCTGGAATGGGCCACCGCCTCGCCGCCGCCGGCCTACAACTTCGCCTTCACGCCGGTGATCCAGGACCATGACGCCTGGTGGGATATGAAGCAGCGCGGCCACGCGCGGCCGCTGGCCGGCTTCCGCCCGATCCACATGCCGAAGAACACTGGCACGGGCGTCATCCTCTCGGCCCTTTCGCTGGTGCTGGGCTTCGCGCTGATCTGGCATATCTGGTGGCTCGCGGTGCTGGCCTTCGCCGCCGTGCTGTACGTTTCCATCGAGCACACCTTCAACTACGACCGGGACTACCACATCCCGGCCGAGGAGGTGGCGCGGAGCGAGGACAGCCGCACCCGCGCGCTGGCCGGGGAGTAAGCCTGATGTCGATGCACACGCCGCAGCCGGCGGAAGGTCCGGCCTCCTTCTACGTCCTGGAGGAGGAGCACGCGCATCCCGGGTCCGGCACCATGCTGGGCTTCTGGATCTACCTGATGAGCGATTGCCTCATCTTCGCGGTGCTCTTCGCCACCTACGGGGTGCTCGGCCGCAACTACGCCGCCGGACCCTCGCCGGCCGATCTCTTCGACCTGGGCCTGGTGGCGATCAACACCTCGATGCTGCTCTTCTCCTCGATCACCTACGGCTTCGCCATGCTGGCCATGGTGAAGGGGCGGAAGGGCGCCACCCTGACCTGGCTCGGCATCACCGGCCTGTTCGGCGCCGCCTTCCTCGGGCTGGAGCTCTATGAGTTCCACCACCTGATCCATGTCGGCGCCACGCCGCAGCGCAGCGCCTTCCTGTCCGCTTTCTTCACCCTCGTCGGCACCCACGGGCTGCACGTCTTCTTCGGCTGCGTCTGGCTGGTCACGCTGATGCTCCAGGTGGCGAAGCACGGGTTGATCGCCGAGAACCGCCGGCGGCTGATGTGCCTCAGCCTGTTCTGGCACTTCCTCGACGTCATCTGGATCGGCGTCTTCTCCTACGTCTACCTGATCGGGGTCCTGCCATGAGCGCTCATCCTGAGGCGGCCGGCCAGCATGCCCATGCCGCCCACCATGACGACCATCACGACGAGGGTGCCCATGGCTCCCTCAAGGGCTACCTGATCGGCTTCGGCCTCTCCGTCGTCCTCACCGCCATCCCCTTCTGGCTGGTGATGGGCGAGGTGCTGGAGAGCAGCGTGGCCACCGCCCTGCTGATCATGGGCTTCGCCGTGGTGCAGATCGTGGTGCACATGTTCTTCTTCCTCCACATGAACAGCCAGTCGGAGGAGGGCTGGAACATGCTGGCGCTGATCTTCACGCTGGTTGTCGTGGGGATCACCATCGCCGGCTCGCTCTGGGTCATGTATCACCTGAATGCCAACATGATGCCGCTGATGCTCCACGACATGCGGAGCGTTCCCTGAGACGAGCGGAGGCGGGGCCCGCCGGGGAGGAGACCCCGCGGCGCGGCCTCGCCACCCGCCTGCTGCTCGGCCTGGCGGCGCTTCTCGTCTTCCTCGGCCTGATCGGGCTGGGCAGCTGGCAGTTGCAGCGCCGGGCCTGGAAGCTGGACCTGATCGCCCGGGTGGAGGCGCGTCTCCACGCCGCCCCGGCCCCCGCGCCCGGCCCGGCCGAATGGCCCGCCCTCTCCGCCGCGCGGGACGAGTATCGCCGGGTCTCGCTGCGCGGCCACTTCCTGCCGGTGCCCCCGGCCCTGACCCAGGCGACCACCGCCCTCGGCGCCGGCTTCTGGGTGCTCAGCCCGCTGCGGGACGAGGCCGGCTTCACCGTGCTGGTCAATCGTGGCTTCGTCGCCTCCGGGCAGCGGTCGGAGATCGTCACGCCGGTAGGGCCGCAGGAGATCCTCGGCCTGCTGCGGCTGAGCGAGCCGGGCGGCGGCTTCCTGCGCAGCAACGACCCGGCGGCGGACCGCTGGCATTCGCGCGACGTGGCGGCCATCGCCGCCGCCCGCGGCCTGGCGGGCGTCGCGCCCTATTTCGTCGATGCCGAGGCCGGGCCACCGGGGACGCTGCCGGTTGGCGGCCTGACCGTGACCAGCTTCCGCAACACCCATCTGGTCTATGCCCTGACGTGGTATGCCCTGGCACTGATGGTGGCCGGCGGCACCGCCTATGCGATCCGCGAGGAGTGGCGGGTGCGGCGGAGCGCCGCCTGAAGGTAGGGAGGGCATCGGCGGCATGAGGGAAGGCGGGAACACGGCACCGCCGGATGGCGCGCCGGCCTCGGGCTCGCGGGACACCACGGGCGGCAAGAACCTGTCGCTGCTGATCCAGCTCCGCTGGCTCGCCGTCATCGGCCAGGTGCTGACCATCGGCGTGGTGCATTGGGGCCTCGGCATCGCCCTGCCGCTTCCGGCCATGTCCATGGTGCTGGGCGGGCTGGTCCTGCTCAACCTGGCCAGCCAGCTTCGCCTTCTGCTGCGGCCCCCGCCGGGCTCGCCGGAACTCTTCCTGACCCTCGCCGCGGATGTGATCGCCCTGACCGTGCAGCTCTATCTGAGCGGCGGCGCCACCAATCCCTTCCTCTCGCTCTACCTGCTGCAGATCACCCTGGCCGCGGTGCTGCTGGAGATGCGCTGGACCTGGGCCCTGCTGGCCCTGGCCAGCCTCTGCGGGCTGAGCCTCGCCCTGGTGCACCATCCGCTGGCGCTGCCGCCTGGGATGCGGGAGGACTTCCTGGCCCTGTACCTCCGCGGCGCGCTGGTCTGCTTCCTGCTGGACGCCGTCCTGCTGGTCATCTTCGTCACCCGCATCAGCGGCAACCTGCGGGAGCGTGACGCCAATCTCGCCCGCATGCGGCAGCAGGCCTTCGAGGAGGACCATATCGTCCGCATGGGCCTGCTGGCCTCGGGCGCGGCGCATGAGCTGGGCACGCCGCTGGCCACGGTCTCCGTCATCCTGGGCGACTGGCGCCGGATGCCGGCCTTGCGGGCGATGCCCGATCTGGTACAGGAGATGGAGGAGATGCAGGCGGCGGTGCAGCGCTGCAAGTCCATCGTCGGCGGCATCCTGCGCTCCGCCGGGGAGGCGCGGGGCGAGGCGCCGGCCCTTATCCGCCTCAGGAGCTTCCTGGCGGCCACCGTGGCGGAGTGGCAGGGAAGCCGGCCGGGAACCGCCCTCGCCTATGCCGACAGGATCGGCGAAGACGTCCCGATCATCGCCGATCCGGTGCTGAAGCAGGTCATCGCCAATGTGCTCGACAATGCCCATGAAGCCTCTCCCGCCGGCATCCGCATGGCCGCCCGGCGCCGGGATGGCGATCTCGTCCTCACCGTCAGCGACGACGGACCGGGCTTCCTGCCGGAAATGCTGGCGCGGCTCGGCCGTCCCTACCACAGCAGCAAGGGGCGCGAGGGGCGCGGCCTCGGCCTCTTCCTGGTGGTGAACGTGATGCGCAAGCTCGGCGGCAGCGTCGCCGCGGTCAACCGGCCGGGCGGCGGCGCGACCGTGACCCTGACGCTGCCGCTGGCGGCGCTGGCCCTGCCGGCCGGGGCCCAGCATGGCGGATGAGCGGCTGCTGCTGATCGTTGAGGACGATGCCAGCTTCTCCCGCACCCTGCGGCGCTCCTTCGAGCGCCGCGGCTACGAGGTGCTGCTGGCGAGCGGCCTGGACGAGACCCTCGCCCTGCTGCAGCACCGCTCGCCGCATTACGCGGTGGTCGACCTGAAGCTGGAGGGCGCCTCCGGCCTCGCCTGCGTCCAGGCGCTGCACGCGCATGATCCGGAGATGCTGATCGTCGTGCTCACCGGCTTCGCCAGCATCGCCACGGCGGTGGAGGCGATCAAGCTCGGCGCCTGCCACTATCTCGCCAAGCCCTCCAACACGGATGACATCGAGGCCGCCTTCGGCAAGGCGGAGGGCGATGCCGAGGCCGAGCTGGATGGCACGCCGACCTCGATCAAGACGCTGGAATGGGAGCGCATCCACCAGACCCTGGCGGAGACCGGCTTCAACATCTCCGAGACGGCCCGGCGGCTTGGCATGCACCGGCGCACCCTGGCGCGCAAGCTGGAGAAGCGGCAGGTCCGCTGAGGCACCCTCCGGGACCCGCCTGCCTCACAACCCCAGCGCCAGTTGCCGCGGCTGTCCTTCCACGGCCTCGGCGCCGAGATTGGAGAGGGTGATGCCGAGCAGCCGCACGCCGCCCGGCGCGGGGAAGACCGGGCGCAGCAATTCCTCGCCGATGCGGGCCATGGCCTCGCGCGAGGCGATCGGCACCGCACCGGAGCGGCTGCGGGTGATCTGGCGGAAATCGGCGAACTTGACCTTCACCGTGACGGTCCGGCCGGCATGCCCCTTCCCGCCGGCCGCCTGCCAGACCTTGTCCAGCAGGGGTTGCAGAGCCTGCCACGCCGGCTCCCACTGCGTCAGATCGCGCTCGAAGGTGGTCTCGGCGCCGATCGACTTGCGCAGGCGGTCGGGGTTCACCGGCCGCTCGTCCTCGCCCCGCGCCACGCCGTAGTAGAAGCGGCCGGCCTTGCCGAAATGCTGCGTCAGGAAGGCCAGGTCGCGGTCGCGCAGATCCCGGCCCGTATGGATGCCGAGGCGGTGCATGCGCGCCGCCGTGGCCGGGCCGATACCGTGGAACCGCTCCACCGCCAGATCCTCGACGAAGCCGGGACCCAGGCGCGGGGTGATGACGAAGAGGCCGTCCGGCTTGCGGTGGTCCGAGGCTAGCTTGGCCAGGAACTTGTTGTAGGAGACGCCGGCCGAGGCGGTCAGCCCGGTCTCGGCGCGGATCGCGGCGCGGATCTCCTCGGCGATGGCGGTGGCCGAGCCGAGGTCGCGCAGCGGGTGGGTGACGTCGAGATAGGCCTCGTCCAGCGAGAGCGGCTGGATCAGCGGCGTGTAGCGGGCGAAGATGTCGTGGATCTGCCGGGAGACCGCCCGGTAGACGTCGAAGCGCGGCTTGACGAAGACCAGCTCCGGGCATTTCCGCCGCGCCGTGACCGAGGGCATGGCCGAGCGGACGCCGAACCGGCGCGCCTCGTAGCTGGCCGCCGCCACCACGCCCCGCTCCCGCGCCCCGCCGACGGCGAGGGGAATGCCACGCAGGGCCGGATTGTCGCGCTGTTCCACGGATGCGTAGAAGGCATCCATGTCGATATGGAGGATGCGGCGATACGCCGCCAGGGCTGCGGGGGCGGACATCGGACAGCCAGCCTAGCACCGCCTGCCCGCGAGAACAAAGAGGGACCTTCCGCCCGCTAGCCGCCCGTCCAGTCGACGGTCTGGCCGTGCGCCTGCGCCGTGGCCAGCAGGCTCTCGCCGCCGCCGGGCCACAGGGTCAGCCGCAATTCGGGGCGGGCCTCGGCCTGTGGCGGCTCGAAGCGCAGCCAGGCCAGCGGGGCGGCGGCCGTGGCGCGGGCACCGGCCTCGGACAGGGCGCCGGCGATGCGCGCCCGGGTGGCGGCTGGCATGTATTGCCACATGATCGAGTGGTAGAGCACGGTGGCCTGGCCCTCCGCCGGCTCGGCCAGGCGCGCCGCCACCCAGTCGCCCGCATCGGCGGGCTCGACCCGCGACCCGGCGCCGAGCGCCAGGGCGATCGCGCCGTCGAGCCGCGCCAGCCGGTCCCGCTGGTCCGGCCAGACATAGGCGCGCAGGCGCAGCCTCTGGGCCGGGTCGCGGAGATCGACCGGGCTGCGGTCGCAGGCGCCACGGCTGGCGACGCGGACCGGCGCCGCCAGGCGCGGCAGGGGCCCGGTCCATCGCGGCGCGAGACGGACCGGGCTCGCCGGATCGCCCCAGACGGCATCGCCCAGGGTGTAGTGAAAGCGGTCCCAGAGCAGGTTCAGCCCCGCGCTCGCGCCGATCTCCAGCAGGCGCAGGGGCAGGCCGGCCCGATGGGCGATCTCCAGGAAGCCGCCCAGCAGCACGCCGGAGCGGCCGACCTCGTTGGTCTGCGGCGGCGAGGCCAGGAAGGCGGCGATCTCCGCCCGCCGCGCCAGGAGCACGACGCGCAGGGCCGCGGCATCCGGCGCATCGGCCCGCGCATCGGCCTGGGGCGGATAGCAGGCGGCCAGCGCCGGCGCCTCGCCGGACAGGACCAGGGCATGCAGGGCGCCGGCCAGGCGCAGCGCCAGGGCATCGGCGACCGGATCGCCGGACCAGTGCCCGGCCAGGTCCGCCGCGGGTCCGCCCGCCGCGAGATCCTCCGCCAGCAGGCCGAGCAGGCGGGCGGTGAAGGGCGAGCCCAGGCGCTCGCACCAGGCGATCTGCTTCCTGAAGGCCTCCAGCACCGCGGCGCGCCGTTCCGTCATCGCGACCCTCCTTCCCCCGGCCCTTCTCCCCGGCCAGGGAAGGGCGCGGCGGCGGTGCCGTCAACCGCCTCAGGGCGCCGTCTTCTCCAGATTCCAGAACACCGGCACCGGCGTCTGCAACAATCCGGTGACCGTGCGGCGATAGGCGATGGGCGCGAAGAACTGACCGAGCGGGACGATCGGCACCAGAGCCGAGGCTTCCTGCTGGATCTGGTCCAGGAGCGCCGCGCGCCTCTCCGGCGCGCTCTCCCGCGCCCAGGCATCCTTCAGCGCCTCGATGCGCTTCGAGCAGGCCCAGCCGGCGTAGGAGGCATCGGTGCAATTGGTGCTGAGCGCCACATTGGCCACCGGATTGTCCAGCTCGAAGCCGTAGGACCACATGGGAAAAATGTTCCAGCCACCCTGCGCCGGTGCGTCCTGGCGGTTGCGGCGGGACATCATGGTGGCGAAGTCCATGGTCTGCAGATCGACCGTCAGCCCGGCGGCGCGCATCCGCTCGGCGGCCAGCATGCCGAAGCCGCGGATGATCTCGTTGTCGCCCGGCGCGATCAGCACCACCGGCCGGCCGTCATAGCCGGCCTCGCGGAACAGCCGGGCCGCCGCCGCCGCATCCCCCTGGCGCAGCCACTCGGCGTGCTTCTGGTTCTCGTTCAGCCCGCCGCAGGACAGGAAGCTGTAGCATTCCCGCCAGTACTTCCCGTCGCTGCCCGCGGTGACGGCCATGAAGTCCGGCTGCCGCATCAGCATGGCCAGCGCCCGCCGCGCCTCCGCCCTGTCGAAGGGGGGCTGGCGATGGTTGGGGCGGAGGAAGCCGTACTGCCCCTGCCGGCCATGCACAGCGACGACGATCTCCCGGTTGCGCTCCAGCACCGGCAGCAGATCCAGCGGCGGGGTCTCGTAGATGTCGATCTCGCCGGTCTGCAACGCGGCCACCGCGGAGGCGGAATCCGGCAGGATCAGCCAGTCCACCCGGTCGACCCGCGCCACCTTGCCGCCGGCGAAGCCGCTGGCCGGCTCCGGGCGCGGCCGGTAGTCGGGGTTGCGGCGATAGACCAGCCGGTCGCCCGGGCGGTGCGCGGCGCTGTCGAAGCGGAACGGGCCGGAGCCGATGATCCGCTTCACCGGCGTGGTGATGTCGCTCTCCGCCTCCTCGGCGCGCATCACGAAAAGCGCGGTGGAGGTCGGCTTGGCGAAGGCCTCCAGCAGCAGGGGCGTGTCGCTGTCGAGGGTGACGGCGAAGCGGCGCTCGTCGATCACCTCCAGCGCCATGCCCATCTCGGCCAGCTTGCGGCCGCTGGTGTCGCGCCGCGCCCAGCGGCGGATCGAGGCCACGGCATCGGCGGCGGTGACCGGCCGGCCGTCGTGGAACAGCAGGCCGGGGCGCAGCGTCAGGGTGCGGCGCCGGCCGTCCTCGCTCGCCTCGACACTCTCCACCATCTGCGGCCGCGGCGTCAGCGTCTCGTCCAGCGCGAAGAGCGTGTCATAGACGAGATAGCTGTGCTGATGGGTGATGGAGAGCACGTTGACGATGGAGTCGAGCGTGCGCGGCTCGGCCGAGGCGGCGTAGCGCAGCACCGTCTCGGCGCGGGCCGGGACCAGCGGCGCCGCGAGACCGGCGAGCAGGAGGGGGGCAAGCAGGATGGGGGCGAGCCGGCGGAGCCGGAGCCCGGGCTTGCAACGGACAGGCAGAGACATCGCAACCTCCTTGAGGCGTGGTACGTCATCCTCGCCGTGCTTCCGGCGCGTTTCGCTCCCTCTCCCCTCCCCGGCGGCTGTCCCTGGCCTCAGCCGCGGCCGGCCAGGGCCATGAGGGGGATGGCCTTTTCCTGGCCGCGCAGCATGTCGGCGATCTTCTCCGCCATCATGATCACCGGCACGTTCAGATTGGCGCAGGGAATGGTCGGCATGAGCGAGGCATCGCAGACCATCAGCCCCTCCACGCCGATCACCCGCCCGGCCGGGTCGCACACCGCCCGCGGGTCGGCCTCGTCGCCGAGGCGGCAGGTGCCGCAGGGATGCCAGACGCCGCCGACATGCCGGCGCAGATGCAGCCGCAGCGCGTCCTCCTCGGCCAGCAGCAGGTCGAGGGGCGCCACCCCCTCCTGCGCCATGGCGAGGATGCGGCGGCGGATCGCCGGGCTGCGGTCCATCGCCGGCCCGGCCAGGGCGGTCAGCAGGCCGTTGCGGCGCGAGGGGCGGAGCAGCCTCTTCACCTCCTCGGAATAGGTCGAGGGAAAGGTCTCCAGCACCGTGCCAGCCAGGCCCGGCGCCCGCAGCACCCCGGCGGCCAGGCGGAAGGCGTCGGCCAGCCGCTCCAGGTCGCGCGCATCGGAGAGCATGCGGAAATCCACCAGCGGCGGCCGGTCGGGGTCCGGCGTGGCGAGCGTGACCTGGCCCTGGGAATAGGACTTGTTGACCCAGGAGAAGAGGGTGGCGATGCGGTGGCCGACGGCATGCCAGCCGGAGCGGGTGTTGACCGCCGTGTGCATGTCGCCCGGCGGCGTGTCCTCCATCCGGGAGGACCAGCGCAGGATCGACTGGATGTGGTAGCGCTCGCCGCCGGGCAGCCGCGCCTCGGGGCGGATGAAGGCCGACATGCCGATCGAGGGGTGTTCCAGCAGGTTGCGCCCCACCCCCTCCCGGGCCGCGACCACGGCGATGCCGAGGCCGGCCAGGGCGCGGCCGGGGCCGATGCCGCTGCGCATCAGCAGCGCCGGGGCATGCAGCGCGCCGCTGCTGACGATGACCAGCCTGGCCGCCACCTCCAGCAGCTCGGCGCCGCGCCGCAGCCGGGCACCCCTGGCACGGCGGCCCTCGAAGAGGACGGCCTCGGCGCGGGTCCCGGTCCAGATCGTCAGGTTGGGGCGCCGCCGCACCGCCTCGGTCAGGTAGACCGTCGCCGTCGAGGTGCGGAGGCCGTCACGGTCGAGGTTGACGGTGATCGGATAGACCCCGTCCTCCCAGGCACCATTCTGGTCCTCCCGCGAGGCGTGGCCCTGGCGGTTCAGCTCGGCTTCGACCTGACGGGCGAAGCCGGTGTGCAGGGCGCGCGGGATGCGCTGGATGGGCAGCGGCCCCTCGGCGCCATGCAGCGCCGTGTCCCCGGCCAGGTCGAGATCGGTCTCCAGCTTGCGGAAGTAGGGCAGCACCGAGGACCAGCCCCAGCCGGCGGCGCCCGCGGCCTCCCACTCGGCATAGTCGTGCGGCGAGCCGCGATTGGCGCCGATGCCATTGATCGAGGAGCCGCCGCCCAGGATGCGCGCCTGCTCGTAGGGCCGCTCGGTGACGCCGCCCTGGTTGCCGGGGTCCCGCCCCATGCCGACGCGCAGCCCGGGCCAGGTGTTGGCGGCGTTGAAATAGGCGCGGCCGGGATAGGGCGAGGCGATGTCGCGCGGCATGGCGCCGGGGCGCAGGTCGCGCCCGGCCTCCACCAGCAGGACGCGGCGCTGCGCGTCCTCGCTGAGCCGCGCGGCCAGGACGCAGCCCGCCGAGCCGCCGCCGAGGATCACGACGTCGAAGCGGCCGGCGAGGTCGGGAGCCTGGCTCATGCCGCGTCCTTGCGGACATTCCAGAAGAAGGCGGCGGAGCCGGGCCGCACGCCCTGGATGCCCTTGCGATAGGCCATGCTGGAGAAGTACTGCCCGAGCGGCAGGCTCGGCACGTCCTCGAAGGCGAGCGCCTGGATGCGGTCTATCAGCCCCTGGCTGGCGGCGGCGTCGGGCGCGGCGAGCCACTCGGCGGTCAGCCGCTCCATCTCCGGACTGGCGTACCAGCCGGCCCAGCCCTTCTCGCCCTGGCCGCGGATGGTGGCGTTCATCGCCGGATTGGCGATCGACACGCTGGGCCAGTTGGTGTGGTAGAGGCTCCAGCCGCCCTGCCCGGCCGGCGCGCGGGAGAAGCGGCGCTGCAGCACGCTGCCCCAGTCCATCTCCTGCAGGTCCACCTTCATCCCCAGCTCGCGCAGCAGCGCCGCGGTGACCTGGCCATGCGGGCCGATCGAGGGGTAGTCGGTCGGGTTGATGATGACGACGGTCTCGCCCTGGTAGCCGGCGGCCTTCACCGCGGCGCGGGCGGCGTCGAGGCGGCCCGGCATGGCCTCGGTCCAGGGCTGCTTCACCTCGGGCAGGCCGCAGGGGAACATGGCGCGGCATTCGCGCCAGCTCTCGCGGTCATCGCCCATGATGGCGCGCATGTAGTCCTCCTGCCGGATGGCGGAGAGCACGGCGCGGCGCATCGCCGGCTTGTCGAAGGGCGGTTGCAGGTGGTTGAAGCGGGCCACCGAGATGAAGCCGTAGGGGTCCTGCCGCTGCAGCGTGATGGCGCGGTTGCGCGCCAGCAGGGGCACCAGGTCGGGCAGCACCTGCTCCCACCAGTCCACCTCGCCCGACTGCAGCGCCGCGGCGGCGGTCGCCGGGTCGGGCATGACCATCCATTCCAGCCGGTCGAGTTCCGCGCGCTTGCCGCCCGCGGTCCAGTCCGGCGCGCCCTCGCGCGGGACATAGCCCTCGAAGCGCGCGTAGACGCTGCGGCTGCCGGAGACATATTCGTCGGCCAGGAAGCGGAAGGGCCCCGAGCCCACCATCTCGGTCACCGGCTTCGTCGGGTCGGTCCGGGCCAGCCGCTCGGGCATGATGAAGGCGGGCGAGGAATGCGGCTTGCCGATCGCCTCCAGCAGGCGGGGGAAGGGCCGCTTCAGCCGCACCACGAGGGTCCGGTCATCCGCGGCCTCGAAGGCCTCCACGGCGGCGCCGAGGGTCTGGCCGAAGGTGTCGCGCTGGCTCCAGCGCGCCAGGCTGGCGGCGCAGTCCCGCGCCAGCACCGGCTCGCCGTCGTGGAAGCGCAGCCCCTCGCGCAGGCGGATGCGCCAGCTCAGCCCGTCCGGCGCCGCCTCGGCGCCTTCCGCCATCTGCGGTTGCGGCCGCATCTGCCCATCGACGCCGTAGAGCGTGTCGAAGACGCAGTAGCCATGCGTGATGGTGACGGCGGCGGTGGTGAAGACCGGATCGAGCGTGGAGAGGTTGGCCTGGGGCACGAAGCGCAGCACGCGCCCGCTGGCCGCCCGGCCCAGGCGGGGCGCGGCCAGCGGCAGCCCGGCCGCCATCGCGGCCCGGAATACGTCACGACGTCCGATCAAGACAGAACTCTCCCTTCCTGGGCCGCCCCCGGCATCCCCATCCCGGCGCGCTTCTCCGGCGCGGCCGGAAGGAGGCTAGTCCCGCCCGCCACGGCTCGACAAATCGGCAGCTTTGTGGAGGTCATAGGAAAATCCTATGCCGTTCGGAGAGGGCCGCGCATGAACCTGCGCCAGATGGAGGTCTTCCACGCCATCATGCACGAGGGTAGCGTCACCGGCGCGGCGCAGGCGCTGGGCGTGTCGCAGCCCTCGGTGAGCGAGATGCTGCGGCTGGCCGAGGCCCGCATCGGCCTCACCCTGTTCGAGCGCCGGCACGGGCGGCTGCATCCGACGGCCGAGGCGCGCAGCCTCTTCGCGGAGGTCGAGAAGGTCTTCGAGGCGGTCCGGCGGGTGCATCGCGCCGCCGCCATGCTGCGCGATGCCGAGACCGGCCTGTTGCGCATCGCCAGCATCAATGCGCTGGGCCTGGCCCTGGCCCCACGCCTGCTCGGGCGCTTCGCCGCCGCCGCCCCCGGGATCGAGGGCCGGCTCGCCATCCTGCGCCGGCACGAGCTGAGCGAGGCCCTGCTGAGCGGCGAGTTCGACCTCGGGCTGGTCTTCCTGAGCGGCCAGGATCCCCGGCTGCGGCGACAGGAGCTGGCGCGCCGCCCGCTGCGCTGTCTGGTGCCCGAGGGGCACGCGCTGGCCGGCCGCGCGGGCCTGACGCTGCGGGAGCTGGTGGCCGCCCCGCTGATCGGCTTCTCGCGGCTGCAGACCCTGCACACCCTGCTGCGCCGGATCTTCGCGGAGGCGGAACTGGCCTATCGCCCGGTGGCCGAGGTCGAGCACATCATCCAGGCCTGGACCATGGTGCAGGCTGGCGCCGGGCTCGCCATCGTCGATCCCTTCTCCGGCATCGGCCCGCTCTTCCCCGGCCTGCGCGAGATCCCGCTGCTGGCGCCGGCCGAGCTGGCGCTGGAAGCGATCCATTCCGCCGAGCGCCCGCTCTCCCTGGCGGCGCAGGCCTTCCTGCGCCATGCCGGGGCCCTGCTGGCCGAAGCCGGCGGTTGATCAGCCCGCGCCCGGATCGGGCAGCAGCGCCAATAGCTCCTCCCCCGTCCCGGCCTCCAGGGGGTCGCGCGGCAGAAGCCGGTGCCGCAGCACCAGCCGCGCCAGCTCGCCCCGCCGTTCCAGCCCGGCATGGCCGCCCTCCCAGGCCAGGGCCACGGCCGAGGTCAGGTGGTAGAGCGCCGAGGCGGCCTGCCGCGCCAGCGCCGGCTCCTCCTGCGCCCGCTCCGCCAGGGCCAGGGTGCGGCCGAGCAGCGGCAGCGCCTCCGGCAGGGCGGCGCCATTGCCGAGAAGGCTGCGGAGATGCCGCTCCAGCACCGGCAACGAGCCCTCCCGCGCGGCGGCGCGCAGCACGTCGAGCGCGACGATGTTGCTGGTGCCTTCCCAGATGCTGCCGAGATGCGCATCGCGCAGCAGCCGGGCATCGGGCCATTCCTCGATATAGCCGCAGCCGCCGCGCACCTCCATCGCGTCGCCCGTGACCTTGCGGGCATCGCGGCAGGCGCGGAACTTGATCAGCGGCGTCAGGATGCGCAGCAGGGCATAGGCGCCCTCCTCCCCCGCATCGGCGCGGCGCAGCGCCTCGGCGGTCTGGAAGACCATGCTGCGTGCCTGCTCCATCGGCAGCAGCATCTTGGCGAGCTGCCTCTGCATCAGCGGCATCTCGACGAGGCGCTTGCCGAAGGCCCGCCGCCGGTGCGCGACGAACAGCGCCTCGGTCATGGCGCGGCGCATCAGCCCGGCGGCGCGCACGCCGTTCGAGAGGCGGGAATTGTTGACCATGTCGGCCATCTGCTTGAAGCCGGCGCCGGGATCACCCACCAGCCAGGCCGTCGCGCCCTCCAGCCGCACCTCGCCGCTGGCCATGGAACGGGTGCCGAGCTTGTCCTTCAGCCGGACGATGCGGTAGCGGTTCGGCGTGCCGTCCGGCAGCATCCGGGGCAACAGGAAGAGCGAGACGCCCTTCAGACCCTCCGGGCCGCCCTCGCGCCGCGCCAGCACCATGGCCAGCCCGGCATCGGCGTTGGAGCAGAACCACTTGTCACCGGTGAGCGACCAGCTTCCGTCCGGCCGCTCGGCCGCCAGGACGCTGGTGGCGGCGATGTCGGAACCGGCGCCCTGCTCGGTCATGAACATGGCGCCCTGGTGCAGCGCGTCGAGGTCCTGGCTGGTCAGGGCCGGCAGATAGCGCGCGACCAGCTCCGGCGCGCCGAACTTGCGCAGCGTGCGCGTCAGGCTGTCCGTCATGCTGACCGGGCAGCAGAGGCCGAACTCGGCCTGCACGAAGAGATAGGTGATGAGATACTTGGCCGCCGGCGGCATCGGCTCCGGCCAGCCCAGCACGCCGCCGCGGTGCGAGAGCGCGGCGAGGCCGAACTCGCCGAAGGCCAGGCGTTCCATCTCGCGATAGGCGGGGTGGTAGTCGATATGCTGGTCGTCCTGGCCGCGCCGGTTGCGCGGATGCAGCACCGGCGGATTGCGGTCGGCGATGCCGGCCAGCTCGTCCAGCCGGCCGCCCGCCAGGCCGCCCAGCCGCTCGAGATGCGGCGCCAGATGCGCCAGCAGCGGCGCCGGCAGGTAGAGCGCGGCCAGCCGCGCCAGCTCCGGATCGGCCCGCCAGAGGTTGAGGTCGCGGCTGTCCGGCACCGCCTCGGCACCGGTGGGCTGAGGGGCAGGCGTGTGGAGGGGGCGGATGTGCATGTGAGCGGCCTCGTTCCCGGTGTTCCCGACAGGTGTCGTCCCTGGTGGGCGGACGCTGCGCGCGGCGGGCCGGCGCCGCAACCGATTTTCAGGACGGGAGCCGTTGCGCTAGGCTCAACACCCCCATGGTCTCCCGCCGGCTGCCTTCGCTCACCGCCCTGCGTGCCTTCGAGGCCACCGCCCGTCATGGCGGCATGCGCCGGGCCGCCGCGGAACTGCATGTGACGCCCGGCGCGGTCAGCCGCCAGGTCCGGCTGCTGGAGGAGGAGCTGGGCCGGCCGCTCTTCATCCGCGGCGCCCGCGGGCTCGACGCCACGCCCGCCGGCGCGGTCCTGGCCGCCGCCCTGCACGAGGCGCTGGGCCGCATCGCCACGGGACTGGACGACGCCCTGGCCCTGCCGCCGGCGCGGCGGCCGCTGACCATCGGCGCCTACGCCCATTTCGCCAGCCGCTGGCTGATCCCCCGCTGGGGGCGGCTGCGCGCGGCGCATCCGGACCTCGACATCGCGCTGACCACCAGCGCCGACCCGCAGGCGCTGCGGCCTTCCCGCTTCGACGCCGTCATCGCCGTGGCCGATCCCCGTCCGCGTCCGGGCCTGCTCTGCTGGCCGCTGGTGCCGATCGAGACCGTGCCGGTCTGCGCGCCGGCCCTTGCCGGCCCACCCTTCGACTGGTCCCGGCAGCATCTGCTGCATTCCCGCCAGCGGCCGCGCGACTGGGCCCGGTGGCTGGCGGCGGCTGGCATCGCCGGAGTGGATCCCGAGGGCGGCAGCCATTTCGAGAGCGTCGCGCTGGCGCTCGATGCGGCCGCGGGCGGGCTGGGCGTGGCGCTGGCGATCCGCGCCCTGGTCGCGCCGGACCTGGAAAGCGGGCGTCTGGTCGTCCCCGCGCCCTTCATCCGCCGCAGCCGGCGCTGCTTCGTGCTGCAGCAGGAGGCGGAGCGGGCGGCGGAACCGGGCCTCGCCCGCTTCCGGGACTGGCTCCTGGCGGAGGCCGGCGCGCCGGGCTGAGGCCCCCGGACGTCAGCGGCGGCGCCGGCTCAGCCCTCCCCGCCCGGCTCCGGCAGATCCCCATCCGGCAGATCCATGCGGCTGGCGATGTCCTCGCCGGAGGGCAGCGCCTCGGCCAGCGCGCCGGGCAGGGCCTCGGGCAGCATCACCCGGTACTGCGAGACGCCGATCGGGCTGCCCAGGCCGCGCAGGGCGTATTCCACCACCACGCGGTTGCGCTCGCGGCAGAGGATCAGGCCGATGCTGGGATTGTCGCCCGGCTGCCGCTCCATCTCGTCCAGCGCGGCGAGGTAGAAGTTCATCTTGCCGGCATGCTCCGGCTGGAAGGGACCGGTCTTGAGGTCCACCGCGATCAGGCAGCGCAGGCGGCGGTGGTAGAAGAGCAGGTCCACGTACCAGTCCTGGCCGCCGACCTCGAGGTGATGCTGGCTGCCGCAGAAGGCGAAGCCCTTGCCCAGCTCCAGCAGCACGTCCCGCACCCGCGCGATCAGCCCCTGCTCCAGCGCCCGCTCCTGCGCCGCCGGGCCGAGGCCGAGGAACTCGAAATGATAGGGGTCCTTCAGGATCTGCCGCGCCAGGTCGGACTGCGCGGGCGGCAGGGCCCGGTCGAAATTGGTCACCGCCTGGCCCTGGCGGGCATGCAGCCGGCTCTCGATCTGATGGACCAGCACGGGGCGGCTCCAGCCCTGCTCCAGCGCCGCCTCGGCGTACCAGAGCCGCTCGGCGGGGTCCTTCAGCTTGCTCAGCAGCTCGATGTTCTGCCCCCAGGGCAATCGTCCAACGACCCGTTGGACGACCTCCGCCTCCGGCCACGCCTCCGCGAAGGCGCGCATGTAGAGCAGGTTGGCACGGGAGAAGCCGCCGGTGCCGGGGAAGGCGGCGCGCAGGTCGGCGGCCAGGCGTCCGACCACCCCGGCGCCCCAGCCCAGGCGCTCCTGCCGCTCCAGGATCTCGCGGCCGATGCGCCAGTAGAGGCCGATCAGCTCGGCATTGACGGAGAGGGACGCGCGCAGCCGCGCCGCGCGGATCTGCGCCTTCAACGCCGCCAGCCACTCCGCATAGCCGGCGGGCACCGCCTCCTTCCCGGGGCGGATACCGCTGTCCTTCTCCATGCTCCCTGCTAGCATCGCCTCGCAGCGCTTGCGAGACGGCGCGGGGTCGATAAAGGAAATCTATCACCCCGATCAAAACTAACGATTCGACAGCCCATCGGGCTCTGGTTTCGATAAGCGCGACAGGACCGCCGAAAAGACGCGGCCAGGGAGAGACCGCCAGCAGCGGATGGAACCACTGCGGCTATGGGGGCTACGGAACTATGGAATTTTCACGCTGGATGGCCAGGGGCAGGTCTCTTGGCCTCGTGGCCCTGTTGGGCCTCGCCGCCCCTCCCGGCGCCCAGGCGCAGATGCCGGCGAGCCTGCCGGACGGGCCGAAGCTGCGCATCGTCGCGGTGACCCAGCCGCTTCCGACACAGCCGCAATACACCCGCGTCGACGTGCCCTATCTCCGCGAGGCGCTGACCCAGCGCTCGAACGGCCGGCTGACCGTGCAGCTCGGCACCCATGCCGAACGCAATCTCTCGGGCAATGAGATCGTCCGGCTGGTGCGTTCGGGCCAGGTCGATATCGGCGCCGGCACCCTCTCCACCCTCTCGGGCGATGTCCCGATCCTGGACGGCATCGATCTCTCGGGCCTGACGCCCGATATCGGCAAGGCGCGGCGGATCGCCGAGGCGCTGCTGCCGGTGGCCAACAAGGAGCTGGAGCGCTTCAACACCAAGCTGGTGCTGCTCTACCCCTTCCCGGCGCAGGTGCTGTTCTGCCGCCAGCCCTTCCAGTCGCTGGCCGACCTGAAGGGCCGCAAGATCCGCACCTTCGGCAATTCGCTGGTCGATCTGGTGAACACCATCGGCGGCCAGCCGATCAGCATCGGCTTCCCCGAGGTCTACAGCGCGCTGGAGCGCGGCGTCGCCGACTGCGCCGTGACCGGCACCGGCAGCGGCGCCTCGGCCAAGTGGCCGGAGGTGACGACGCATATCTCCGACCTGCCGCTCTCCTGGGCCGTCGCCGGCTACATGGTCAACCTCTCCTGGTGGAACCAGCTCGACCCGCAGGTGCGCGGCTTCCTCGAGGGCACCTTCGCCGAGATGAACGACAAGCTCTGGGCGCTCGGCGACGCGGGACGGCATCGATTGCAGCATCGGCAAGGCCGAGGCGTGCAAGATCCATCCCCTCGCCGCCAAGCCGATGACCGAGGTGAAGGCCACCGAGGCAGACCGCGCCCTGGTGCGGGAGGCGGTGCAGAGCACGGTCCTGCCGGGCTTCGTCAAGCGCTGCGGCGCGCGCTGCGGCGAGATCTTCAACCAGGTGGTCGCGCCGATCGCCGGGGTGGAGTACCGGCCGTGATGACCCGGGCCGGGGAAAGGACCCCGGCGCCGCTCCGCGCCGCGCGGGCGGTCCGCCACGGCATCTCCCGGGCCGTCGCGTTCATGGCCTACCTGGCCGGCTGGAACTACATCCTGTGCGCCCTTTTCATCACCGGCGACGTGCTCGGCCGCACCTTCCTGCAGGTCTCGAGCGCGGCGACGGTGGAAATCACCAGCTACATGCTCGCCTGCGGCATCTCCTGGTCCCTGGCGCATACCCTGGCCTCGCGGGCGCATATCCGCGTGGACGTGCTGGTGAACCGCATGCCGCTGCGGCTGCGCACCATCCTGCATGTCTTCGCGCTGGTCCTGCTCGGCGGCTTCGCCGTCTTCGTCGCCTGGGCCGCCTGGTCGCTGCTCGACGAATCGCTGATGTTCGACGCGCATGACAACAGTGCCCTGCATCTGCCCATGGCGATCCCGCAGGGAATCTGGGCCTTCGGGATGGCGAGCTTCGTCGTGATGATCGTGGCGCTGCTGGTGGAGGCCATCCTGGGCCTGCTCCTCGGCCGCTTCCAGGAGGTGGACCAGATGCTCGGCAGCCGCAGCATCGACGACGAGGCGGAGGAGGCGCTGGAGGCCGTCGCCATGGCACGCGAGGGGCATCCGGCATGATCGCCATCGTCTTCCTCCTCGGCCTGCTCGGCGTGCTCGTCTTCGCCGCCGCCTCGGGAGGGACGGCGCTGCCGCTGCCCGAGATCCTCGGCCTGATCGCCGTCTTCGTGGTCTTCTTCGGCGCCGGCGTGCATATCGCGGCAGTGCTCGGTATCCTGGCGCTGATCACCGGCGTGCTCTTCTCGGACCGCCCCTTCTGGCTCTTCGCCGGCCAGACCTTCTGGGGCCCGTCCAGCAATTTCGTGCTGATCGCCGTGCCCCTCTTCCTCCTGATGGGCGAGATCCTGCTGCGCGCCGGCCTGTCGGACCGGCTCTACCGCGCGCTCAACATCTGGCTGAACCGCCTGCCGGGAGGGCTGCTGCACACCAACATCGCCTCCTGCGCGCTGTTCTCGGCGATCTCGGGCTCCTCCGTCGCCACGGCGGCGACCATGGGCTCGGTCGCCCTGCCCTACTTCAACGACACCCGGTACAATCCGCGCATGGTGCTGGGCTCGCTCGCCGCCGGCGGCGCGATGGGCAACCTGATCCCGCCCGGCATCACCTTCATCGTCTACGGGCTGATCACCGAGACCTCGGTCGGCGCGCTGTACATCGCCGCCATCCTGCCGAGCATCCTGGTGACGCTGCTCTTCATCGGCGTCATCACCGTGCACGGGCTGCGCAACCCGCTCGACCGGCCGCCGCCGCTGCCATGGTCGATCAAGCTGCGCGCCCTTGGCGGCCTGGTGCCGACATTGCTGCTGATCATCCTGGTGCTCGGCTCGATCTATGGCGGCTACGCCACGCCGACCGAGGCGGCGGCGCTCGGCGTCGTCGGCGCCGCGGTCTTCGCCGTCATCGAAGGGCGGCTCTCGCTCAGGATGCTGAACGCGGCGGCGGAAGCCACGGCGCGCAACACCGCGCTGCTGGGGCTGATCATCCTCGGCGCCTACCTGCTGAACTACATCCTGACGGCGATCGACGTGCCGCAGACCGTGGCCGACACGATCAGCCACCTGCCGGTGCCGCCCTGGGCCATCATGCTGGCGATCATCGGCATGTACTTCGCGCTCGGCACCTTCATGGAGGGCTTCTCCATGATCATCACGACGGTGCCCGTGGTCTTCCCGATCGTCGTCGGCCTCGGCTACGACCCGATCTGGTTCGGCGTCGTCGTCACCATGCTGGTGGAGATCGCGCAGATCAGCCCGCCGGACGGCACGGTGATGTACGTGCTGCAGGGCATGCGCCCGAAGGGCGGGCCGATCACCGATGTCTTCGTCGGCGTGATGCCGTTCCTGATCGCCTACCTCATCGCCGTGGCCGCCATGATGGTCTGGCCCGGCCTCGCCACCTGGCTGCCGGCCGTGATGGGCTGAGCCGCCATGTCCTCCCCTTCACACGGAGCCTCCGTGAGCATCACTCCCTTCATCCGGATCGGCATCGACATCGGTGGCACCTTCACCGACCTGCAGATCCTGGACGAGCGCGACGGCGCCCTGCGCAGCCTGAAGACGCCGACCACCCCGGAAGATCCCTCGATCGGCCTGCTGGCCGGGCTGCGCGAGGCGGCTGAGCGCCATGGCTTCGCCCTCTCCGATATCCGCCTGCTGCTGCACGGCACCACCATCGCCACCAATGCCGTGCTGGAACGCCGGCTGGCGCGTGGCGTGCTGCTGACGACGGCCGGCTTCGAGGATGTCCTGGAGATCGGCCGCCACAGCCGGCGCGACATCTACGGCCTGAAGCCGGCGCATGAGGCGCCGCTGATCCCGCGCGACCGGCGCCTCGGCGTGCCGGAACGCATCCGCGCCGATGGCGGTGTGGAGCGCGCCCCGGAGCCCGCCGCCATCGCCGCGCTGATCGACCGCCTGGCGGCGCTGGAGGCGGAGGCCGTGGCGGTCTGCCTGCTCAACGCGCATGTCAACCCGGCGCATGAGCAGCTCCTGGCCCGGGCGCTGCGGCAGGCGCGGCCGGACCTTCCGGTCTGTCTGTCGAGCGAGATCAGCCCGGAGATCCGTGAGTACGAGCGCAGCTCCACCACGGTGCTGAACACGCTGCTGATGCCGGTGGTCGGCGCCTACCTGCAAAGGCTCACCGGCCGCCTGGCCGAGGCCGGGATCGGCGCGCGGCTGCTGCTGGTGCAGTCCAACAGCGGCGTCGGCCGCGCCGCGGCGGCGGCGCGGGCGGCG